>JAYRWF010000540.1:0-2338 GCA_041918195.1 Anaerolineales bacterium | reverse complement strand
TTGATTTGATTTTGCTCCTGGCTGGCTCATCGGCCGGTTCGGAGGATTATTCCGCCCGGGTGGTTGCATCGGCGGGCAAGCTGCTGGTACACGGGGTTGCCATTCGGCCCGGACACCCGGTCATCCTGGGCGTGGTGGGCCGGACAGTGATCATTGGTGTACCGGGTTACCCGGTATCTGCTGCTCTGACCGGAGAAATATTTGTCGAACCGTTGCTGGCGCGTTGGACTGGCCGACCATCGCTTGAGTTGGAGACGGTCCAGGCGAGGCTGACCCGCAAGATTACTTCGCCAGCGGGCGACGAAGATTACGTGCGCGTAGCCGTGGGGCAGGTCGGTGAAGAGTTGCTGGCTGCGCCGTTGCCGCGCGGCGCGGGCGTGATCAGCTCTCTGGCGCGGGCAGACGGCTTGGTGATCCTCCCGGCCGGTGAGCAGGGGCTGGCGGCTGGCTCCCCAGTGCGCGTTCATCTGTACCGGGGAAAAAACCAGCTCACCCGCACGATCCTGGCGACCGGTTCGCATGATATGGCGCTCGACATTCTGGCCCAATTCCTGGCATTCCAGGTTCGCCACCCCAAAGACTCTCGGCGCCTGGTTTCATCGAATGCTGGTAGCCTGGGGGGCCTGGTGGCGTTGAAGCGCGAAGAAGCCCACCTGGCTGGCTCCCACCTGCTTGATCCTGCCAGCGGTGAATATAACCTGAGCTATATCCGCCAGACTTTACCCGGCCGGTCAATTTGCCTGGTCATGTTAGTCGCTCGGTCGCAAGGTTTGATGGTTCGTCGCGGCAATCCACAGAGGATTGAGCGCCTGGAAGACCTGGCGCGCGGCGGTGTTCGTTTCATCAACCGGCAACGCGGTGCTGGGACGCGGGTGCTGCTCGATTATCACCTCGGCCTGGCAGGCATCCCGGCGGAGCAGATCCAGGGGTATGACCAGGAAGAATACACTCACCTGGCAATCGCGGCGGCGATCGCTTCGAGCCGGGCAGATGTTGGCCTGGGGATTGCTGCCGCCGCCCAAGCGCTGGAGCTTGATTTTGTCCCGCTGTACCAGGAGCCCTACCATCTGGTCATTCCAACTGAGCATTATGAGAGCAAGCTGCTGGCCCCATTGCTGGCGATGCTGGTAGAATCAAGCTTCAGGCAAGCAGTGGCGGCTTTGCCAGGTTATGCGGTCTCCCAGATGGGAGAAATGGTCGCCAGGATCGATGCGTAAAGGTAAGGAAAGGAGTTTTCTATGCCAATCCAAGCAGGAATCCCTGCCCCCGAATTTGAATTGTTGGATGAATCCAGCCAGGCGCGCCAGCTGGCGGATTTCCGCGGCCAGCCGCTGGTCCTTTATTTTTATCCCAAGGACGATACACCCGGATGTACGACAGAGGCCTGTAATTTCCGCGATGACTACAGCGCCTACCAGCAAGCCGGTGTGACCATCCTGGGCGTCAGTCCGGATTCGCCGAAAAGCCATGCCAAGTTCAAGGCCAAGTTTGGCTTGCCATTCAGCTTGCTGGCGGATGAAGCACACCAGGTGGCTGATTTGTATGGCGTTTGGGGGCCGAAAAAATTCATGGGGCGTGAGTATGATGGCGTGTACCGGACAACTTTTTTGATTGATGCTCAGGGTCAAGTCGTAAAAGTCTTCGAAAATGTCAAACCTGCTGAGCACAGCACAGAAATCCTGGAGGCCCTGAAGAGCCTGGTTTCATGAGTTTGCGCCAGTAAAGCCTGTCGTGGATATCCAACAAATCATCAACGGCCGAATGGGTGTCGGCCTGGCTTATGGATTAGGCCGGGTCGTGCCGCCGTCTCTGGGACTGCGCCTGGCAGATTGGATCGGGCGTGGCCTGTCTCGGCAGCGGGGGCAGGCGATGGTCCGAGCGGTACGCTGCAACCAGTGGGTGGTCAGTGGCGGGCAACTCAACGGGCCTGCGCTCGACCGGGCGGTGCGTGATACCTTTTCCCACACTGCCTATACTTTATATACCTATTACCACCAGTTATCCCAGGTGAAGGATGGCGTTTCCAAGGCAGTGATTCTGGATCTACCGCAGAAGTTCCTGGAAATTCTCTTGGATGCCCAGGCCAGCCAGACCGGTTTGATCGTGGTGGGGCTGCACATGGGAAATTTTGACCTGATTATGCAAGCGGCAGCCCGGTTAGCTGGGGAACAAGCAAACTTACGCGGCCTGGTATTAAGTTTCCCCGAGCCTGGGAAAGGTTATCAGTGGCAAAATAAGCTTCGCCAGCAGCCCAACCTGGAGATCATTCCGGCTTCCCTGGCGGCGATTCGTAAGGCAGAACAGTGGCTGGCTGGCGGGGGTGTGGTATTATCTGGTT
>JAYRWF010000539.1:0-3613 GCA_041918195.1 Anaerolineales bacterium | reverse complement strand
GCATACGGATATCTTGATCAGTTATGTGTATAACCTTGCGTTTGCTTCGGGTGGGCGTGGCGTTCAATATGGCTTTGCCTCGGCGATCTCGATCATCATCTTCTTTATTGTTGGAACGATTACCTTGATGCAATTCCGCTTCACGAAGATGTGGGAGGAGGTTGGTGAAAATGTCTAGTCTTTCAACAACATACCAGCGCGTGCGCTCATCCCAACGCTTTCAAAAGCGGTTCAGCCTGGCAATCCGTCTGCTGATCGCACTGCTGCTGATCTTCTTTTCGTTCTTTCCTGTGCTGTGGATTATCTCGGCCTCCTTCGATCCGGCCAACTCACTGGCGGGCCAGAAGTTGATCCCCCCGAGAGCAGGCATTCAGAACTACCTGCGCTTGTTTAATAAAGACCCGAATTTCCAGTTCGGCGAACTGTCCTACTGGAAATGGTTCTTTAACTCGATTAAAGTTGCCGGGATCACCACAATCCTTTCGCTGGGGATCACGACCATGGCCGCTTATGCGTTTTCACGGCTACGCTTTGCCGGCCGGGTCACGATGTTGAAGGCCATCCTGTTGATCCAGGTCTTTCCGAACTTGTTGGCGCTGGTGGCGATCTACCTGTTGGTCCTGCAGGCGGGAAAAATCGTGCCGGCAATCGGCCTGAACACCCATGCTGGTCTGATCCTGGTTTACCTGGGCGGCTCGATGGGATTGAATATCTGGCTGATGAAAGGTTTCCTGGATACGGTCCCACGGGCGATTGACGAATCTGGCATGATCGATGGCGCATCTCACTGGCAGATCTTCACCCGACTGCTGCTGCCGCTGCTGCGGCCAATCCTGGTGGTGATCGGCATCCTGGCCTTCATCGGCACGTATGGAGACTTCATCCTGGCGCGCATCCTGCTCAACGACGTTGATAAATATACCCTGATGGTCGGACTGCAAATCTTCACTGCCGGGCAGTTCGATAAGAAATGGGGCGTCTTCGCAGCTGGGGCGCTGATCGGTGCTTTGCCGATCATGATCACATACCTCTCGCTGCAGGACCAAATTGCTGGCGGCCTGACCACCGGCGCTGTGAAGGGGTAAGTATGCGGCGCAATTACGCGCTGATTCCAATCTTTGTCTTGGGGATAGCCCTGTATTTTCTACAGGGCTATCTTTCTATTCGACCGGCGGTTGCGGAGACCGGCGCGAGCGACCCCACCCAGCCGGTCTTCAGGGATGTCAGTCATCTGGCTGGTGTTGTCAATAACCGGGTGGCCGATAACGAGATCATTGCTGGGCAGGCCTGGGGCGACTACGACAACGATGGTTGGGTAGACCTGTACGTCACTGACCCAAAAGGGCCCAATACACTCTACCGCAACCAGGGTGATGGAACTTTCCAGGTTTCACCGTTGGCGGAACAAGTGCGCCTGGCGCAGGCTTATAGCGCCGGGGCGGTTTTTGTCGATTACGATAATGACGGCTGGCGCGATTTGTTGGTTGCCAACTGGGGTGCGAAAAACCTGTTCCGCAACCAGGGCGGGCAGGGTTTTGTGGATGTCACCCAGGCTGCTGGCATTGCCGACCAGGGTAATACCAAGACTGCTTCGTGGGGTGATTTCGACCAGGATGGCTACCTGGATCTGTACCTGGCGAACTGGTCCTGCTACCCTCGTTGCGGGCGGACTTTTGAAGGTGATTCGGATCGTCTGTACCACAACAATGGTGATGGTACGTTCAGCAATGTTTCCGATTACCTGGGCGGCAGCCTGAACGGTGCCGGTTTTGTCGCCAACTTTACCGATTTTGATAACGATGGCGACCTGGATATCTACCTGGTCAACGATGAATTTATCAACCCGGTCGGTAACAAGCTGTGGCGCAATGATGGACCGGGCTGCAAGGGCTGGTGCTTCAAGCAGGTTGCCGCAGAAGCTGGCGCCGATTCAAAATTGTTTGGGATGGGCCTGGCCAGCGGCGATTACGACAACGATGGCGATATTGATTTTTATTTCTCCAATGTCGGCCCAATGGAGCTGCTCCAAAACCAGGGTGACGGCACTTTTAAAGATGTCGCCGAGCAGGCCGGTGTCCGGACGCCAAACAGTATTGGTTGGGGCACGGTCTTCCTGGATTACGATAATGATGGCTGGCGCGATCTCTACCTGGCGGTGGCCGATACGACGGAC
This sequence comes from Anaerolineales bacterium, assembly GCA_041918195.1. Lineage (GTDB taxonomy): Bacteria > Chloroflexota > Anaerolineae > Anaerolineales > UBA4823 > CAZAGA01. The sequence goes on along the minus strand of JAYRWF010000539.1, from coordinate 1,440 downwards.
CATGCCGATATTGGCGCGAATAAGCTGTTCCATAACAATGCCGATGGCACTTTCAGCCTGGTGGCCTGTGGAAACGAGGCCGCAGATGTGCGGATGAGCGTAGGCGTGGCCTATGCCGACTACGACCAGGATGGCTGGGTGGACCTGGCAGTGGGTAACGTGGATGAAGGCTACCGCTTATACCGCAACCAGGCTGGCGGGTTGAGCGACAATCACTGGCTGGCGCTGGAGCTGGTTGGGTCTGGTCGGTTGAACCGGGATGCAGTTGGGGCGCGGGTATACCTGACGACACCCGATGGCGTGACACAGCTCCAGGAGGTAATTAACGGCTCAAGCATGGGCTCGGGGAACGAGCTGGTCCAGTATTTCGGGCTGGGGGAGTCGACCCAGGCCAAGCTGAGGATCCGTTGGCCAGATGGAAGCGAGCAATCCTTCGAAAATGTGAGTGCTGACCAGCGCTACCGCCTGAAGTATTCCGAAGATAGCAGCTCGACCTTGCTGTCGATTTCGCCAGTCACCAGTGACTCAACGCCTGCCCGGAAGCCGCTGAGCACGACGACGCTCCAGGCAATTGTCCTGGCTGGGCTGGCAGTCGTGCTGGCGGTTGCGGCTGGCTGGGCGCTGCGCCGCCAATCGCCTCGGACGGTCCAAAGGATGGGCTGGGGTTTAACCCTGGTTGCGATAATTGTTTTGGCTGGCGCTTTCTACCTGCGGTTGAAGGAGATTGGCTTCGAATTGCCCCAGGCTCGTCAGGGTGATGGCCTGCGCCAATTGATGGAACAGGCGGGGGTACGGCCGCTGACCCGCTTGAAGATGCCTTCGAATGAACTGGTTAAGCTGGGAGAAGCACTGTTTTGGGATCCCGAATTGAGCGGCAATCGGGACACTTCATGCGCCACCTGCCACCATTCGGACCTGGCAACCGGCGATAACCTGTCAGTATCGATTGGCACCGGTGGGCGTGGCCTGGGAACAGAGCGGGTGATGGGGGTGGGACGCGAATTGGTGCCGCGCAACGCGCCGCCGATCTTTAACCTGGGCTACGAAGAATGGAAAGTGTTCTTCTGGGATGGGCGAACATTTGAAGCGGAGAACGGCCGGTTTGATACACCGGCCAGCGATCGCCTGCCGGATGGCCTGGACAACTTGCTGGCTGCCCAGGCGATGTTCCCTGTGACTTCGCGCGATGAAATGCGCGGCTTGCAGGGCGATAAGGATATTTTCGCGAATAAAAACGAGCTAGGCCTGGTGCTGGACTTTACCTCACGTCCCATCTGGGATGGGTTGATGGAACGCTTGCTGGCCATTCCCGGCTATGTCGAATTGTTTCAGGCGGCTTACCCGGATGTACCGCTGAAAGAATTTGGCTTTCAGCACGCGGCCAACGCGTTGGCCGCCTATGAAAATGTGGTCTTTACGTTTGATGATAGTCCCTTCGAT
>JAYRWF010000538.1:0-8398 GCA_041918195.1 Anaerolineales bacterium | reverse complement strand
TTGCCATCCGCCATGATCATCACAATCGAGCGATACTTTTCCGCCAGGTCAAAGGATAGCACTGTCAGGTCAATTGCCTCCTGGACGCTGGCTGGAGCCAATACAATCGGAAAATAATCGCCATGCCCACCGCCGCGCACCAATTGGTGATAGTCCGCTTGCGAAGGAGCGATATTGCCCAGGCCTGGCCCGCCGCGCACCACATCGATCAAAACCACCGGCAGCTCGGTCCCTGCGATATAAGAGAGCCCCTCCATCATCAAGCTAACGCCCGGGCTGGAAGATGAACTCATCACCCGCTTACCGCTACAGGCCGCTCCATATACCATGTTGATCGCCGCGACCTCGCTCTCTGCCTGCAAAAAAGCCCGTCCTAATTCCGGCATGCGCGCCGACATATGTTCCAACAATTCGGTTTGGGGGGTAATTGGATAGCCAAAATACGCTTCCAATCCAGCCCGGATGGCCGCTTCGGCCATCGCTGTATTTCCCTTGAGTAATTCTCGCGCCACAGAGTTTCTCCTCTTTTAACTGGATCTTGGATTAAGCTGCTGCAGCCTGGGTGGCCGCCTGGCTGGCCTTCACCGGTGTCTCCCGATACACGGTTAGCGCCGCTTCGGGGCAAACCAGGGCGCAGATCGCACAACCAGTGCAGCCATCTTTAAATAAGTAAACTGGATGGTAACCTTTGGCCGTCAGTCTTTCCCCATCTAGCGCCAATACTTCCTGCGGACAAGCTTCAATACACAGCTCGCACCCCTTGCAATAAACCTGGCTTACCTCAATCCATCCTCGCACGGGCATAAGAAACCTCCTAAAAGAATCGTTGATCCTGTTCCGAATTCCACCTTTAATTATCCTATTCTCTGCCAGGTGTAGGAAGTGCCACTTGTCATATATCCATGGAGACAAACATCCTTATTTCCTAGGGCGCTGGAGTCGGCGTCGCATTGGCTTGCGCCAGGGCGATCAAAATCGCTTGTTCAGCGTTTGTAAGCGCTTCCGCCGGAGCCGCGCCGCTGCGTAGCACCGATTGCAATGCCAGGTCCAACGGGCCCAGGTAGAGTTCCATCTCCGGTACGCTCGGATAACCTGTCCCATTCGCCAGCGCTTCAAAAACCTGCTCCATCAGCAGTTCCTGGTTCGGATCGCTGATACTGATCCTGCTCACCACGGGGATCAGGCCACCCTCCACCAGCAGCGATTGGCTCTCAGGCGAGAGAAAATGATCCATGAATTGGCCGACTGCTTCGCGGTCCTCCACCTGGCTCATTGCACTCAAATACAGGTTGGTCGCCTGGACAAAACCTGCCATCCGCCCGCCTGGGATGCTCGGCCATGGGTCAACCGCCAGGTTTCTGCTCCCCAGGCTGGCGGCAAGCTCGTCGAGATTCCAGGTTGCATCGATAATCCAGCCCACCCGGCCTTCCTTGAACAGGTCGACATCCCGTTCACTCAGGTATTCGGTCGGGCCAGCCAGAGCAAATTTTTTGAGCAGATCAAGCCAGGCCAGCCCTTGCGGCGTGTTAAACGCCGGGCTGCCGTCAGCCTGCATCCATTGCCCGCCCAGACCGGCCAGGCTCCCGCCGCTAAAAAACAGCCCTTGTTCCAGATCAGCCCCAATCAATTCGCCCTGGGTAGCCGCCTTGGCCAGGCTGATCAGCTCATCGAAGTTGTCCGCCCGGCGATTGATCAAGGCCCGGTTGCGGTACAGCACCGCCCCCTGCTGAGCATAGGGCAGCCCGACCAGTGCGCCGCGATCATAAGCCGGGCTGAGCGCCGCCGGGTTGATTGTCGCCAGGAGCGGCTCCCCCACCAGATCAGCCAGGTCTTGCAGCCAGCCGGCCCGGTAGAGCTCTGGCCCCCACTCGGCTGGCCCTAGCAGAAAATCCGGTCCACCGCCCTCCAACACCGCACTTTCAAAACGGGCGCGCAGGTTTTCCTGCGGCATGTACAGCACATCGAACAGCACTTCTGGATGAGATGCGGAGAAGTTCTCCAGGATTTGCTCCAGAACAGGCATGGTATCCTCACCCCAGGCATGCCAGATGGTCAGCGTGCCGCGCAAAACCTGCGGTGTAGGCGGCGCAGGTACGGTCGGCGTCGGAGTGACAGCCACCTGGGGCAGGGTCGCTGTGACAGTTGCTAGCGGCGTCTCCTGCTCGCCACCGATGCCAAGCTGGCTGCAGCCAGCCAGCGCCAAGAGAAGCAAAAATCCAAGCCAGGTGAATTTCTTCATTGCTTTACCCATGCCGTTTATCCGCCAAACAGATATTCCAACCCGGCCGGCAACTCGTCCCGCCAGGCAGTGTAATTATGGCCGCCGCAGTATTCATGATAAGCCGCCGTGTAGCCCCGTTCCTGAAGCAGGCCTGCCATCTGGCGGTTGAAGCTGAGCAAGTACTCCAGGCTGCCTACGTCCTGCCAGATCGTTACGGCCTTCCCCAGGCCAGCCTCGATCAGGGTATTGACCACAAACTTGGGGTAGAAGGCCCCCGACTGGCTGAGCACCTTGCCAAAGATCTCAACATGGCGCAGGCCGGTATACAACGCCATCAGCCCGCCCATCGAAGCCCCCATCACCCCGTAGGCGCCGGGTTGCTTCTCGACATCCAGCAGCCTCAGCTCGCGCCGGGCAACCGGCAGCAGGTTGAACAGCAAGAAACCCAACGTGACATCGCTGCAGGCATATTCCAAGAATCGATTCTGCTTCCCGTTAGCTACCAGAGCCAGAGCCAACGGGCGGATCTGTTTTTGAGCGATTAAGTTATCAACGATACGCGGCAGGCTGGCCCGCTTCAAGTAATCCAGCCCGTCATATACCACCAACAGTGGAACTGGTTCGGAAACCGGTGGCTGGTAGAACACCACTTCACGCTGGAACAGGTTGATTCCGCGATCCTCGCCCCCCAGGGAGTAGCGACCCGGAATGGTCACCCGCTTGAGTGTGCCTTGTGGCGTATTGCGCGCCTTGCGCATCAGCGGCGTTGGCCCAGCCCCAGGCATATAAAAATAGTTATTGTAAGCGTTGATCCCATTATAGGTTTTGTGAGGATTGCGCGGGTCAAGCACTCGCTTGCCATCCAGCAGATAGACATACTCGATATAGGCCCCGGCAGGCAGATTGAGGCTGCAACGCCAGTTCTCGCGGCCGGCTGGTGCAAGGGTGATGGCTTTCATCCCATTCCAATTGTTAAAATCGCCGATCAACTGTGGTGCGCGCGGTCCGGCCCACTCAAAAACGACCGTCTCGCCCGCAATCGTTGGGTTAATTGGTTTTTTGTTCATCCCGCTGATTGTAACCGAAAAACCGTACTTAAATAAACGCCAGTCTGACGACAGGATTCGCTTAGTCGCCAGACTGGCATTTCGTAACAAGTTATTGGCTTACTTTCCCGTTTTCGACCTGCGCCACAGGAAATATCCCAGCCCTGCCACGACCAGGGCTCCCAGGCCGACCGGCAGCCACGGGAAACCAGCCGGCGTTTCAGCGACTGGCTCGACGGTGGCGGCTGGCGCAGGCGGCTCCGTCGGGCTAACAACCGGCGGTTCAGTCGGGACCGGGGCAGTCGTTGCCGCGGGCTCTGGCGCCGCAACCGTCACAGTTGGCTCGGGGACAGTCTGCTTGAGCACAAACACGACTGCCGTCCTTCCAGGTACCGCCAGGCTGCCCGCCGCCGGGTCGAAAGCGGCCGTCTTGACCACTTCATCGATCGAAGCAGCCTGGATCGGGTGCAGCTCTAAAGCCAATCCCTTCAGTGTTTCATCCGCAAAGCTGGTTGGATCAGGCTGGGCGTTGAAGACCACCACGATCTTCTCATAGTTCGGATCCAGGTCGCCGCCCTGTGTATCATCCAGGACCATCACAATCAGGCCCGGCACGCGCCCTTCAGCCGGTTCCAGGAATTGCACGCGCTGCTTGACCAGCTCTCCAGTTTGTAGCCGGAAAAGCGGTGAAGATTTACGTATCTGGAGCATCTCCAGGAAGACGGCCTGCGCAAACTGGATCTCTGCCAGGCTAACCTTCAGATTGGGGTTGTTGAACAGCGCCCGCATCAAGTCTTTCTGATCGGCCCGAAAGTCAGGTAAGCCCACCGCCCAGTTGTTGGTTTGGTAGGTGAAATCGATCCGGTTATACCAATCGCCCGAGTTATAACTGTTCCCGTCCAGCGATTTCGAGCGCAGCAGGTCGTCGCCGGCATGAAAGAATGGGATGCCCTGCGAGAAGAGCACCAGGCTCACCCCCAGGTTGTTGATTCGCGCCCGCTCCGTCGCTGTCGCGCTGACCGGCGTCTTATACTGGATCGCATCGAACAGGGTCTCGTTGTCGTGGGCGGAGATATAAACGATCTGCTCCTGCGGGTCAAGTGTGTAGCCGGCCGGGGCGCCATTATAATCAATCTTGTCGCCGGTCACACGGTTGCCGCGGTAATCGGTCAGCTCATAATCCTTCAACCCGCCAGCCAGCCCGACCATGATCCAGTCGGTGGTCTGGAATAAGCGGTATTTCCAGGTGTTCGGCCGCCCGGGCATATAGTCATTCGGGGCTGTGAACAACCCAGTGATAAAGCCCTGCTCCTGGACCGGTGCAAACGGCCCACCGCCGCGCACGGCGTCGCGCAAGCGATCGTTAAAGCTGCCGATCCCGCTCCCCGCCAGGTTGAGCTGGGTCGCGTTCTGGCCACGTGCATTCTTAGCCACTTCGCCGAAATCCCAACCCTCACCATACAGGATGATCTTCGGGCCATCCACGCCATCCTTTTCCAGCGTTAGCGCGTCCAGGGCGTCTCGCACTTGGACCATATTACCGAGCATGTGATGTCCCATCAGGTCAAAGCGGAAGCCATCCACCTTGTATTCCTTGGCCCACAGCACGACCGAATCAATCATCAGCTTTTCCATCATCGCATGTTCGGTGGCTGTGTTCTCACAACAGGTACTGCGCTCCATCTTGCCTTCGGCGTTGAGACGGTGGTAGTAACCAGGCACGACCTTATCCAGCACCGATTTGGCACTCTGCCCGCTGGCATTGGTGTGGTTATAAACGACGTCCATGACCACCCGCAGGCCAGTTTGGTTCAGCGCCTGAACCATCTGGCGAAATTCCACCAGCCGCGCTGCGCCGTTTGGATCCGTGGCATAACTGCCTTCGGGGGTTGAATAATGGAACGGATCGTACCCCCAGTTAAAGCCATCCAGGTCACGGAACGGCTGTAATGCCAGGGCTTGCTCGTCCGAATCGGACGGCATCGCGGCCAGCAGAGCCGGGTCCACCGTCTGCCAGGTCGATTTGTCCTCATTGATACTGGCAATATCGAACGTTGGCAGAAGGTGAATATGGGTCAGCCCGGCTTTCGCCAGCGATTGCAGGTGTTTCATCCCATTCGAGTCAGACTGGGTAAAAGCCAGGTAGGTGCCGCGCTGCGCTTCGGGGACGCTCAAGTCGGTGACGCTGAAATCGCGGATGTGCAGCTCGTAGATCACGCTGTCTTCCGGAGCAGCCAACTCAGGCTTGACCAGCGTCTCCCATCCATCCGGCTTGAGCGCCGGGTCGGCCAGGTCGACAATCTGGCTGCGCAGGCTGTTGGTCGCCAGGCTGATCGAATACGGATCTGTGACCAGGTTCTTCTCTACCTGGCCAGTTGCCGGAACATATACTTCAACTTCGTACAGGTAATATTTCCCTAGCCAATCCGATGTACCCGCCAGTGACCAGACGCCATTGGCCGGGTCGGCTGTCATGGGCAAAACCTGTTCTGTGCTGGTTTGCGCGTCGTCAAACAGGTGCAGGCTGACCGAGCGAGCCGTCGGCGCCCAGACCCTCAGCACCGGGACGCCACTTTCCAGGCTGATCCCCAGCGGGCCATCATAGGTATACAGATCATCCAGCGCGCCCGGGATCTGCACCCCGCTGGCATCGGTTAGCTTGCCCGCTGCGTTGAAAGCCGCTATGACCACCTGCCCTTTCAAGATTTCTGGGGCTTTGGCTACCCCAGCCGCATCCAGTTTCAGGGAGGCATAGCTTGCCAGGTGTGGGAATTTCGCTGCAACTGCCTCCGGCTGAGTCGCCCGTTCATACGTCAAGGCAACCTGCTCCCCGCCGCTGATCTTGCCAGGCTCGATTTTGATCCCACCAGTAGGCGAGTAAACCAGCGCGAAGCTTTCGCCTTCTTTCGGTTTGGCGACCTGCCAGGCCAGGCTATCCTTCAGCACCCAGTGCGCTTTCAGGTCACCCAGGTCGCCTTTCGGCGCTCCTTCTGTGCTGACCAGCAAGCTGTTCTCGGCTGCAGTATAGCCAAAATACATCTCATGCCCGTCTTCGGGAACCGAGAAGGGTATCGGCGCCCCGTCCTTCGCTCCATCTTGCCCGTACACCTCATCCAGGCTTTCGTTGATCGCCACGCGCACCTCATAATCCCCGGCTGGCAGCGCTGTAGTGCTGAAAACCAGCACCCCATCGCCATCCGGGTCCTGTAGCCAGGAGCGCAGGCAGCCCGGGTCGTTATCCGCCTGGCAGCCCAAAGCGGTCTGGAAGTTGCCCACCAGCGTGGCAATCGTGTTATTGAAGCTGTCCGCCACCCAGTGCGTGCTGTTGTCGTAATAGAACTTGACCTGGGTCGGTTCGCTGACGATTAATGGGATATCCGCTCCGCCCGATTGGGCATTGGCGCCATAATTCTCACCCCACGCTTTGTTCAATGCCACTTTATAGCGCGCGCCCTTCTTATCCTGGTCGTTTTCGGGTTGGATCAAGAAGCTGGCCTGCCAGATGCCGTCCTCCGCATCATACACAAGAGCAGTCTGCTCGCATTCCGGCTGCCAATCGCCCGAACAACCCAGCTCCGATTGATGGGTCCCGGGCAGACCGACAAATTCCGGCTGGGCCGGGGCTTCTTGAGCCCATACCGCCCCTCCGGCGGGCAGCAAGCCAGCTAGCAGGCTGAACAGCATCAATGCCGAAAACCACTTGATTCCTGTGTTTTTCATTGTCTTCATAGAGGATTCCTCTTCCTAAGGCGCTAACTTGATGATCACACTCGACTGAGCGGGGAGGGTCTCGAATGGCAGGTAATTGCTGAAACCACCCGCTGCGTTGATTTCAGGCGACATTGGGTCGGGTAGACCCAGCACCGATTCGGCCTGGACCGCGCCTTGGAACGGCCCGGCCTGCAGGGTCAGGCTGTACTGGTCAGCCTTCAGGTCCTTCGGATATGGGTTCACCAACACTAAGAAAGCTTCGGACTCATCATAGCGCAACAGGGCATACAGCCGGGGGCTGCCAGTATCCACTAAAACCGCCTCGCCGGTGCGCAGGGCGGCATGGGCGTTGCGAAGACTAATCAGCGCCCGGTAATGGCTCAAGAGTGAGTCCGGAACATCCGTTTGAGCCGCCACGTTGCGGGTTGCGTAATCCTGGTAGGGCGCGCGCCAGGGAGATCCACTGCTGAAGCCTGCCCCTGAGCTTTCTGCCGACCATTGCATCGGCCGGCGGATATCCTCATCCGGCTTGATTCCCGACATACCAATCTCTTCTCCATAGTAAAGGAAAGGTACGCCAGGGAATGTCAGCATCATCGTTGCAGCCAGCTTGGCCCGAGAATCGTCCTGCAGCACCGACATCACCCGGTCCTGGTCATGATTGGTCAGGAAGACCCCATATTGACCTTCGGGGTAGCTGTCCAGCACCTTTTGGACTTGCTCCTTCAGGCTGACCACGATCGGGCCCTTGGCAGCGATCACAAACGCCTCGGCCAGGTCGAATTCAAAGGCGATATCCATTTCATCGCCAATATAATCCAAGACCTGGTCGGTCGAAGTCCAGGCCTCGCCCACTGTGAAGGCCTGTGGGTTAATGCTTTTATATTCCTGGTGGAAGGCCTGCAACCAGGCGTGCGTCTCACGCGTGTTCTCCTGGACCTTGCCCTTCTCGATCAGGTGGCGGATCGCATCCATCCGGAAGCCATCCACATTCATATCCTCCAACCAGAAACGGGTGATGTTGAAAATCTCTTTGGTCACTTCCGGGTTTTCCAGATTCAAGTCGGGCATACCATCCCAAAAGACACCATAATAATAGTCCTCGCCCAGTGGATGCCAGACTGTCTGTCCCCACGGGCCGGGGTATTTCGGATTTTCATCCTCCCACAGGTACCAATCGCGAGACTCCGGGTCATCTAGAGCCGAAGCCTCGAACCAGGGATGGTCCCGCCCGGTATGATTGATCACCAGGTCTACAATCACCCGGATGCCGCGTTGGTGCGCTTCATCCACCAGGCGCTGAAAATCTTCCTTTGCGCCGTATTCCTGGTCGATAGCATAATAGTCCACGACATCATAGCCGTGGTAACTGGGCGATTCGGTAATCGGCATTAACCAGATCCCGCTGATCCCCAGGTCG
>JAYRWF010000537.1:0-4722 GCA_041918195.1 Anaerolineales bacterium | reverse complement strand
CTGGCCAGCTGTTATAGCGTAGGCAGCATGGGCAATTGCTTGAAGCCCAGAAGCGCAGAAACGATTGAGGGTTTCAGCGGGGACCGAGACCGGCAGCCCAGCGCGTAACCCAACCATGCGCGCCATATTCATCCCTTGCTCGCCTTCCGGGAAGGCACAGCCCAGGACCAGGTCATCGACATCAGCCGGGTCGAGGCCCTCTGCCCGGCGCAGTAGATCCTTAACCACCACCGCAGCCATTTCATCCGGACGAGTAGTTGCCAGGCTGCCCTTTTTCGCCTTTCCAACCGCCGTACGAGTCGCGGCGACAATGACAGGTTCTCTTGTAGGGATCAGACTCATGTTATTCACTCCTTCCGGTTGATTAGTTTCGAATTCGCTTTCCACTTTGCAGGAAAGTCCAGATGCGTTCCATGGTTTTTGGCTGGCCACAAAGGGAAACAAAGGCCTCGCGCTCCAGATCGAGGATATATTGCTCGGGAACCCAGGTTGGGCTGCTCAATTCGCCGCCGGTCATGACATAGGCCAACTTGCCACCGACCAGCGCTTCATATTCGGTGATATAGCCGCCTTCTTTCATCATATACACCCCCACTCGCAGTGCCCCAAGCGCATCGCGCCCTGCCGCATAAATTGGCTCGGGAACCGGCGGGTGATACCCCGTCTGGGCCAGGTGCAAGACCTCTTTCTTGGCCTCGGCCAGCAACAGGTCGCGGTTCATTATCACCCGATCCTGCGGGCAGAGGATGCCTAGCGCGCGAGCCTCTTCAGCGCTAGTCGAAACCTTGGCCAAACCAATTTGCTCAAATACACGCTGTAAGCCGGGTAAGGCTTCGACATTTTTGGTCTGCATCAGTGGGTTGAGCACTCGCCGGAGGGTCTCTTTCGTTCCACCTCCGGCTGGGATCAAACCCATTCCAATTTCTACCAGGCCGGAATACAACTCAGCCCCCGCCACAACTCGCCCGGCATGCATCAACACCTCCGCTCCACCACCCAGCGCCATCCCAGCTGCTGCGATGACCACTGGCTTGGGAAAATAGCGGATACGCAGGTTTGTATCCTGCATTCCTTTGACCATCGCCTCGAGTGTGTCCCATTGCTGATTTTGAGCGGCAAGAGCGACGACAAATAAATTCGCGCCAGCGCAGAAATTTTCCGCATCTGTGCTGATCACCATTCCATCAAAATCTTGAGCAACCCGGTCCAGGCCGGTATTTATCATAGTAAAGATATCCGCATCCAGGGCATTCATCTTGGTGTGCAGCTCGATACCGGCTACGCCATCGCCCAGATCGAACAAGCTGGCGCCTAGATTACGCTCAATCAGCTTGCCGGACGAGCCCAATTCGTCGAACACCAAAAGTCCAGCGGGGCGAGCCAGCAACTCATAACCGCCTTTCGCCGGGTTATACACTGCGATTTTCAGACCATTCTGATACTGGTAAAAAGTCGAGATGCCCCGCTCCAACATCGTCTCAACCCAGGCAGCCGGCGGGAAACCCGCAGCTTTCATTTCAGGAATGATCGCAGAAACACCGATCATATCCCAGCGCTCGAACGGGCCGGCTTCCAAACCAAACCCCCAGCGCATGGCGTCATCAATCGACCGAGGGGTATCTGCTATCTCGGGAATTCGCGCCGCGGCATAGGCCAAGCTTTGATAGGTCAAAGCCCGCACCAATTGTCCGGCACGATCTTCGGCTGTCAGCAGGATTTTTAATCTTTCCGCCAGCGACTTCTCACGAGTTTTCCCAATTGAGTCAAAACGAACCTTGGTTGGCGGCTGGTATTCCAGGCTCGCCAGGTTCAACACCCAAAATTCCTTGCTGCCATCCGGCTGTCGTACCTCTTTGTAGAAGCCCTGTTTGACTTTTCCACCCAGCCATCCACGCTCGACCATGGTGTGGATTAGCTGATTTGGCCGTTCAGCTTTCAAATACTTTAGAGCCAGTTCATCGTTCGGGATCATCGGAGCCAGGTTGCGGCCAACATGATCCCAGATATCCACCCCGACCAGGTCAATCAGACGGAAGGTCGCTGTCTTGGGACGGCCGATTGCTGGTCCAGTGATCGCATCGACTTCTTCGACCGTATAGCCCTGGTTAAGGATGTAATCCAGAGCAAAGGCAGCCTCGCCAAAAGCTATCCGGTTGCCGATGAAGTTGGGCGTATCCTTGGCCAGGACGATTCCTTTGCCCAGCCGATATTCAATAAATTGTGAAACAGCCTGCGCCACATCCGACAAGGTTTCCGCGGTCGGAATAATTTCAACCAGCTTCAGATAGCGGGGCGGATTGAAAAAGTGCGTGCCCAAGAAATGCTGGCGAAAACTCTCCGACAACCCTTCTGCGATTGAGGCCACCGGGATGCCCGAGGTGTTGGTGCTGATAATGGCTGTAGGCTTCCGGACTGCATCGATCCGGGCCATTAATTTCCGCTTGATCTCGAGGTTTTCGACAATCACCTCGATCACCCAATCCGCTTGAGCAACAACCTGGAAATCATCTTCTAAATTTCCAGTTTGCACCAGGCGCGTCACCGTCGAGCTGAAGAAACTTGCTGGTCGAGACTGGATCGCCCGATTTAGCCCGTCGCGGACGATTCGGTTGCGCACCTCTGGAGCAGACAGGTTCACCCCCTTTTTCTCTTCCTCGGCGGTTAATTTATTGGGAACCACATCGAGTAAAGTGACGGGAGTCCCGGCATTAGCCAGGTGGGCTGCAATTGCCGCACCCATCGTCCCAGCGCCAATCACTACTGCACGATGAATTTGGTATTTCATTGAACCTCCTTTTCGCTTCGCACTGCCGGGCCAACCGCCAGGTCGGGTCAGCCCGATGAACCAGCTTACATGCTCAAGGCTTTATCGCAATAAAATTATCAAAAAGCACATCGGTACCACTGGTAGAACGGTTGCCCACCACCATTCCAATTCCACCCGAGACGAATTCATCATCACGCGCTTCCAAAACATGCTCGCCATCCACATACAACTTCAGGGTATCGCCGACGCAGTCAGCCCGCAGGCGATTGCCTTGCGAGCTGAGCAATTGATTGTACTCATTGGTGAAATTCAAGAAGCGCAACTCGTTATCCTTGACTTTTCCAATTCCAAAATTTCCATCCAGGCTGACTACCAGCAAATAGTAATTTTCATTATCCTGGTGATGACAGACCAGACCATAATAACCATCCGTCGGGCCTGCAAGCTGGACAGCATCCACCTCCAGGCGGACGTCATCCTGCTCAAAACTGCGCACGCTCCAGACCGGGTTATTCTTGGTGATGGCCAGGATTCGATACCCTCCTTGAGTGAAAACGATTTCATAACGAGAGCTTAATTCAACAAACCAGCCACGTTTACCGGAAAAATCATCCAATTGCAGCACATCTCCTGGTGAAGCGACCATTGTTGGCGCCGGGATAGACAGGCTGGCATCGCGGACAAAAGAGACCGGGGTGGGGGAGCTAAACTCCGCAGGTGGCTGGGTTGGGGCAGGTAAGTAAATACTGGTTGCAGTTGGCGTCAAGATCGATAATCCACCGCGGGTCGGGTTGATCAATGGCAAGTTTGCCCCAGCCGTTGCGCGGGCTGCTGCCAGAGTCGCCTGCTGACTGGAAAGGCCCGTCAGCGGTGTCGGGGTTACTTCAGGGCTTTCGGGCTGAGGGGTTGAAACTGGCGAGCCTGGATTTGACAGCGGGGCAAGCTGAGAAAAGGCGGTCAATGTAGGCGCAACCCGTGACAGGTCAGCGCGTAAAGTCCCAATTTGAGCGGCGATTGCAGTTAATTGCACATTGGAGGACGGAACAGGTTCAGTTTGAGCACCGATGCCACAGCCAGCCAACAAAAATAGCAAAATCAGCACCGGGAAAGACAGCCGCACTAACTTCAATTCACACCTCCTGCTTTTCCTGTAAATCCTTCAATGGCTGTACTAAAACTTTATCAATCCGAAACCCATCCATATCCAGGATCTCGAAAGATAAACCACCCCACTCAAACTGGTCAGTGGCTTTCGGGATTTTTCCCAGAAAGGTGATCATAAAACCGGCCAGGGTCTGATAATAACCTCGGCTCTCATCTGGAAGCTCTGGAAGTTCAAACATGGCTTTAAAATCATCGATCGATAACCGTCCATCTATTAGCCAGGTGCCATCTTCGCGCTGGATCGCCAGTTGGTCAACTGGCTCACCCTGGGACGGAATATCACCAACAATTGCTTCAAGGATATCGAAAATCGTTACCAGTCCTTGCAGCGTGCCAAACTCATCCAGCACCAGGGCGATGTGAACGCCAGATTCTTTGAACTGTTCCAGGACTTTTAGCGCCAGCATGCTCTCAGGAACCACCAGAGGTTGGATCATCTGGCCCATTAAGTCAAGTGGCTGGCCGGAGAGCAATTGTTTCAGCAAATCCTTAGATTGAACAATGCCAATCCAATCGTCCAGGCTGCCACGAGCTACTGGAAAACGGGCATAAATCGCGTTGGCAATTTTTTCCTGATTGAACTGGAGGGAATCTTCGATATCAATCCAGGCGATCTCCGAGCGCGGTGTCATCAGCTTGCCAACCCGCAGATCACTTAGGCGGAAGATTCCGGCTACCATGTCCTCTTCAGCTTCTTCGAAAATCCCGGCTTGCGCGCCCTGCTCGAGGAGTGCTCTGACATCATCATCGGTTACCAACGGTTCATCCGATGGCCGTGCCCCAATCAGGCG
>JAYRWF010000536.1:0-5383 GCA_041918195.1 Anaerolineales bacterium | reverse complement strand
TTGTTTGACAGGGCTTGATCAGCCAGCTCGACCACGCGCGGCCAATCGCCTACCTGGCGAGCCAATTCGGCTTTTTCGAAGAAGTAGCACCAGCCGTGGGGTGGCTCAGGCCCGAACAGCTCAGATGGCGGGCGGGCAGGCTCAGCTGGGTTGGTTACGACCAGCTCGGGTTTTGAAAATGCAGCCCCCGGGGTAATGTAAAGCGGCCTGCCTGGCAGATCCTTATCAATTTCAGGATCGAGCAACTTGATGCAGTTCGGCGGTTTGTAAACGATGCTCAACGCCCGGCTGTAGGAGCCATCAAAATCCAGGATGCGGTACTGCTGTTGGAGCGGCTGGCTGGCGTCGATGCTGTTCCAGCCATCCGGAAGGTGCGAGGCAACGTCCCAGAACAGGTAAGGCAGTTGGCGGGTCTGGTTCTGCGGGGCGTAAATCCAGTTCAGCGGGGCGGTCAGGGAATTATCAGTCGAGTAGGCGAACGGTGGGCGGTGAGTCAGGATCACGGTGTCTGGCGCGATGCCTGGCACACGCCAGCTCATCTGCCAGAAGAATTGCTTGAGTAGTTCCCAGTCCTGGCGGTACAGATTGGCCAGGTGGTAGGCATTAGCGCTTGATAGGCCAATTACCACGGCCAGGGCAATGATAGCCAGCTTCTGGCGGCGGAAGAGCAAGCTGAATAACCCGGCCAACAGCAGCGAGGCGCCCAGGTTCATTGCCAGGTTGAAGCGGTCCCAGGGAAAACTCAGGCCGATTTGCCAGGCGGTAGCCCAGAATGGCCAGCCGCCGATGAAAAGGGCAAACAGGCCGAGCAAGACAGCCTGCCTGTGCCAGGATGGGCCTTCCGGCGCTCCTGGTCGCCCGACGGCGCGCTGAAAATAAAACCAGACCCCGCCGCCAACCAGCGCTGCCAGGAGCAGGTAAGCCAGTAAGCTGGTGGCGCCCGAGTTAAACACCTCGAACAGGTTGAACGGCAGCGCCCAGGCAACCAACCCACTTTCCAGGATATCCAGGACGACCGTTTTGGCCAGGTTGAGCAGCGCCAGGAAGGGATTTTGCGCCAGTTGATTGATGATCTGGACCTGGCCGCGCGGGCTGACATGAATGAACAATCGCCAGGCCAGGAAAGCCAGCATCACGGCCAGGTAGGGCAGCCAGGAAAGCGCAACGCGTTGTAACCGCTGTCTCAGCGGCTGAACTTGATCCTTTAGCGCCATCCACAACAACACTGGCCGCAGCAACTCCAGGCCAAAATAATACTCGTCAGCGAACATGACATAAGCGGCCAATCCAAGCGATGCAGCCAGCCAGCCGACGGTCCACAGGCTTCGACTACGCTCAGCCTGCCTTTGAAAACTATGTTCGGCCTGCTCTTGAGTACTGTGATCTGCCTGCCTGTGGGGGCCGCGCACGGCGATGATCATCCATCCCAATGATAGGAAAAACAAGCCGATGACAATCCAGTCGTGGCAGTAGATCAGGGCAATATATTGCTGGCGGAAGCCGGGATAAATCGCAAACAGGAAGGTTGTCCAGGTCGCTCCAGTGCGCCGCCCTGGCCAGATTAGCTGCAACAGCCACCACAGTGCCAGGCAGCTCAGCCAGCGCATCAGCAGGGCGAAAATCTGCCAACCGGCGGCCGATTCGCCGATCAACGAAGTGGTCAGGTAGTACAGCCAGGCCAACTGCGGCCGGTCGATGCCAAGTACTTCGACCAGGCTGGCCGAGCCGTAGAATTGGGTGAACCAAATTGCTGGCCAATCGTCCCAATAATATCCCAGCCTGGGGATCAGCAAGCCATAACTGACCAGGCAAAGCAGCAATAATGCCGGTGGAACTGTCCAGGCAGGGAACCGAATTTTACTCATTTGCCGATAAGAATGCCGTAGATAATGCAATGGCATCTTCTACGACATTCTGACATTACTTAAGTCGACTTTCGATCCAGCTCGTTACGCTGGCTAGCGCCTCGGGTAGGGCCGCAGCGTCTTTGCCGCCAGCCTGAGCCAGGGTTGGCCGGCCGCCTCCGCCGCCGCCCAGGGGAGCGGCGACATGTTTGACCAGCTCACCGGCGTGCAAGCCGCGCTTGACCAGATCGTCCGAAACGGCCGCGATCACTACCGGCCGGCCGTCTTCGCTCACGGTTCCCAGCACGGCTACGCCGCTTGGATACTGTTGGCGGAAGCGATCGGCCATTAAGCGTAGGGTGTCAGCATCGGTTTCTGACAGGATGCTGGTCAACACCGGTATGTCCTTAACGCGTGGGACTTCCTTCAGTCGTTCAGCGAATTCGCTGGCAGCCAGATCGCGACGCAAGTTGGCAATCTGCTTACGGCTCTGATCAAGTTCTTCCAGCAAGGCGTCTGCTTTGGTTGCCAACTCATCGGGCGTGGTAGCCAACAACCCGGCAGCCTGTTTTAGAATATGGAAACGGTGTTGAACTAATTCGTAAGCGCCATGGCCGGTCACGGCCTCAATCCGCCGGATGCCAGCCGCGGCGCTGCCCTCACTGGTGATCAGGAATACGCCAATGTCGCCAGTCTCATCGACATGAGTACCGCCGCATAACTCGTAGGAGAACGGGTCTTCATCGCCGATCGTGATGGTGCGCACAGTCTCGCCATATTTCTCGCCAAACAGAGCCATTGCGCCTTCGCTCATCGCCTGCTGGAGTGGTTTATGGGTGATGTTCAGTGCATAACCACCCAGGATCGCCTGGTTGACGCCCGCTTCAATCCGTTCGAGCTCGGTTGGGGTGACTGGTTGGGCGTGGGTGAAGTCGAAGCGCAGGCGGTCCGGGGCAACCAGCGAGCCGGCCTGGCGGGCATGGTCGCCCAAGACGGCATGCAGCTCGGCGTGGAGGAGGTGGGTGGCAGTGTGGTTGCGCATGATCGCTCGGCGGCGATCAACATCGACCTGGGCCAGGGTTTGGTCGCCAACTCTTGGATGGCCAGAGACGACCTCGCCGAGATGGACGATTACACCTGCCGCTGGTTTGCGCATATCGGTAATCCGGATCTCCCAGCTTGAGCCGGCGCTGCTGGAACGGATGACACCGGTATCGGAGACCTGTCCACCGGATTCGACATAAAAACCGGTCTTTGGCAGGAGTACAGCGACTGTCTGTCCGGGGACGCCGCTTTCGATGGTTTCGCCATCGGCGATCATCGCCAGCAATGGGGCTTCTACCTCCAGCCACTCGTACGGATTGTACGCTACTCCCTCAGCGCCGATCAGGTCATCTGCCTGCAGGCTGGCGAGGAGATCGCGGTAGAAGTCAGCATCTTCGCCGCCCAGTGGTCCGAAGGCTTCGCCAGCACCGGAAGCCAGGCGATGTTCCTCCATTGCTTTCCGAAAACCAACCTCATCGACCTCAAAACCTTGCTCTCGCGCAATATCGCGAGTTAGTTCGAGTGGCAGTCCGGAGGTTGCGTACAACTCAAAAGCCTGTTCCCCGGGGAGCAATTTCTGCTCGCCAGGCAAGCGGGCGAGCAGGTTCTCCAGCTTGGCCAGGCCACTCTGCACTGTGCGCTGAAAGCGCTGCTCTTCGCGGGTCAAGTTATCCAGGATTGTCTTTTGATGCCGGACCAGCTCAGGATAAAAACCTCCGTAGGTTTCAATGATCCTTTCGGCTACTTTGGCCATGAACGGTTCTTCCAGGCCGATTTTGCTGCCGAAACGCGCTGCCCGTCGGATGATCATGCGCGCAATATAGTTGCGCCCGATGTTGCCCGGCACCACGCCGTCAGCGATTAAGAAAGCCGCGGCGCGGGTGTGGTCGGCGATCACCCGGTAGGGTGTCAGGTCGGCTTCGCGTTGAGCATCCGTGTGACCAGTCAGGCTTTGGATCATCTGCATCGCTGGCCAGAAAAGGTCAGTGCGGTAATTCTGGTCAACATCTTGCAGCACGGAGACAATCCGCTCAAAGCCCATCCCGGTGTCCACATGCTTGGCGGGCAACGGTTCCAAGGTGGTTGGGCCAGTGCGGTTGTACTGGATGAAGACCAGGTTCCATAACTCCAGGAAGCGTTTACAGTCGCCGTTCACCTGGCAGACGTGACCAGGAATGTCCTGTCGGTCGCAATATTTTTGCCCGCGATCAATATGAATTTCGCTACATGGTCCACACGGGCCGATTTCGGCCATCTCCCAGAAGTTGTCTTTGCGCCCGAAATAGAGCACGTGGCTGGGTTCAAACCCGGGCTGCGCCCGCCACCATCCAGCCGCTTCTTCGTCAGTCTCAACCTGGCCTTTTTCATCCTTGAAGACGGTTGCATACAGGTCCTGCTTGTTCAATCCCCACACCTCGGTCAGGAGTTGCCAGGCCCAGGTTATGGCTTCTTTTTTGTAGTAATCGCCAAACGACCAGTTGCCAAGCATTTCAAAAAAGGTATGGTGTGAGCCATCCCGGCCGACGTCGTCCAGGTCATTATGCTTACCGGCGACGCGCATACATTTTTGCGAGTTTGCCGCACGTACATAGGGACGCTTATCGGTGCCAAGGAAAACATCCTTGAATTGAACCATCCCGGCGTTGGTGAAGAGCAGAGTTTGGTCACCGCCTGGGACAAGCGATGAAGATGGGACGTAGGTGTGTCCGTGTTCGACAAAGAAATCGATAAAATCCTGACGCACCTGGTTACCGGACCTGAAATGATCTTTCATATGTAAGATTCCTTCATGTAGCTTTGCAGTGCCTGGACGTCGAAATCACCCCAAACACCACAAGGAGTAGCTTTGGCTGAGAAAGTGAAGCAATTATACCAATTCCACTGTTTGAAAGCATGGTAAACAAGATATAATCCTTACTCGTTATCATGTCTCAAATTGCTCAAACCCGTTACCTCTACTTCATCGTGTTTTCCTCCGGGATGACCACCCTGGCGATTGAGCTTTCAGCCTCGCGCCTGTTGGGCAGCGTCTTTGGCACCAGCA
This sequence comes from Anaerolineales bacterium, assembly GCA_041918195.1. GTDB lineage: Bacteria > Chloroflexota > Anaerolineae > Anaerolineales > UBA4823 > CAZAGA01. Next base: position 451 of record JAYRWF010000536.1, on the reverse strand, counting down.
ACCTGGTTTGGGCAGTGATCATTGGCTTGATCTTAATTTACCTTGCAGCCGGCTATTTTATTGGCGGCGGTTGGGCCGATCGCTCGCCCCATTTCACGACGATGTTTAAAATCCTGGCCTGGGGTGCGTTCAGTTCAGGCCTGGTACCGTTGCTTTCACGCCCCGTGCTACGCCTGGCGGCTGATGCCTTTGATGCCTTGCAGGTTGGGGTATTGGCTGGCTCCTTTACTGCTGTGCTGGTGCTCTTCACGGTGCCGATTACGCTCTTGGGGATGATCTCGCCGTTTGCCATCCGCCTGGCGATTCAGGACCCGAGCAGGGCCGGGCAGATCTCGGGGCGGATTTATGCGATTTCTACGCTTGGTTCATTTATCGGCACTTTCCTGCCGGTGTTAGTCTTTATTCCTTTGATTGGCACCACGCGCACCTTCCTCGTCTTCAGCCTGTTTTT
>JAYRWF010000535.1:0-14646 GCA_041918195.1 Anaerolineales bacterium | reverse complement strand
TTCAGTCCTGAGCGGCGTTTCGAGCAACGTTACCCTCAATTCACTAGCCGGTTGGCCGGCTTCAGCCAGGGTTACCTGCGCAGCCCGCAATCCGCGCGGGAAATCCTGGCCTTTCTGAGAGAGCATTTTCAGGTCAACCAGGCTATGGCGCAAGCAATCCTGGATCTGTGTGTAAATTCAGAAATTTAGTGGTGTCGATAGGAGGAAATAGCGATGGCGGTTGAAACGAGTGAAAACAATGCTTTGTTCGCGAAGCGTATCGAGCAAAGCCTGGCAAAGGCAGAGCTGCAAGTGAAAAGCTTGCGCAGCACGAACTCTCGCCTGGGTATTGCCAGCTTATCCAGCTCTGCTGTGACCACCGTGGTGGCAGGGGTGACGGCGGCCGCCGGCCCGTTGGTGGGTGAGGGGATTCCCGCCTGGCGCTCTGCCTGTATTGTCGCAGCAATTTTTGGTCTGGTAGGCACGATTAGCGCCGGGCTTTTACAACAGTTCAAGTTCGAAGAGCGCTTACTGCAGGGTAATCAATGTATTGGTAAATTGAAAGCGCTGGATGTCGCCCTGGCAACCGGACGCAGATCGCTGGATGAGATTGGCTTAGAGTATGAAGAGCTAGCTCGCCAATATCCGGAGTATATCTTGTGAATAGTTTGTGTGCGATCTGCGGTCAAGAATTTGACCAATCTGATGGCCAGGTTTGTGATGCTTGCGAGCAGGTATTCTGTTCTTCTTGCGCAGTTCAGTTTGAGGATTGTGAGATTTGCGGGCGGATTTTTTGTCCTGCCTGCGCGCCTCAGTTCATTCAAATTCCTTCGACGATCACCCTGTGCAATGACTGCTATTCCAGCTACCTTGAAGATACCGAATTCCTATTTGACTGAATCATGAAACCCTGGGTCACTCATCAAAAAACAACCATTTACGACCAACCACCCTGGCTCAAAATTGAGCTCCACCAGGTAGAACTTCCAAATGGTCAGGTGATTCCCGATTGGCCTTGGGTAAAAACGCCGGACTATATCAACGTTGTGGCAGAGATGGAAAACGGGGATTTCCTGTGCTTCCGGCAGCTCAAGTATGGCCTACCCCATCCAACCCTGGCGCTGGTTGGTGGTTATCTTGAACCAGGAGAAAGTCCCCTGGCTGCTGCCCGGCGCGAGCTGCGCGAAGAAACCGGCTGCGAAGCGCCAGTTTGGATTGACCTGGGTCATTTCCTGGTTGACCCAAACCGGGGCATGGCCACCGGATACCTTTTTCTGGCTCGCCAGGTGCATCAGGTAGGGACGTTGATCCCGGATGACTTGGAGGAGCAGGAAATCATTTACTTGAACCGCGAGGAGCTGCGTCAGGCGCTCGAAGGGGGTGAAATCGAAGTCCTGGCCTGGGCAGCGGCAGTGGCATTAGCGTTGAGCAGGCTATGAAAATCCTGGCAGTTGACATCGGAACGGGTACCCAGGATATCCTTTTATACGATTCCCGCCTGGAAATCGAAAACAGCTTGAAGCTGGTAGCGCCATCGCCGACCATGATTGTGCGGCAAAAGATCCAGGCAGCCACACTTCGCGGGGACGCCATCTGCCTGAACGGGGTGATGATGGGCGGTGGGCCCAGCGTCTGGGCCGCCGAAGCACATCTGCAGGCGGGCTTGCCATTGTTTGCTACCCCGGCTGCAGCCCGAACGTTCAACGATGATTTGGAGGCGGTGCGCGAGCTGGGGGTTACGCTGGTTAGCGAAGACGAAGCCGAAGAATTGCCTGAATCTGTATGCCGGATAACACTGGCGGATTTTGACCTGCAAGCTATTCGCCAGTCCTGGCAGGCTTTTGGCGTGCAAATCGATGATCTGGAGGTGGTTGCAGTGGCGGTCTTTGATCATGGTGATTCACCGCCAGCAATTTCTGATCGCCAGTTTCGTTTTGATTATCTGGATGAGCGCCTCCGGCAAGCGAATCGCCTGAGCGCATTCGCCTACCTGGCTGACCAGGCGCCACCGATTATGACCCGCTTGCGCTCTGTGGTTGACTCCGCCCGCCGCTCGGCTGACCCGCTGTTCGAGACCGCTGCGCTGGTGGTGATGGACACCGCGCCGGCTGCGGTTTTAGGAGCGACTTTTGACCCGCGCGTGGCCAAGCGATCGCAAGTCATTATTGCCAATATTGGAAACTTTCATAGCCTGGCTTTTCGCTTGGGACCGGGTGGAATCGAAGGAGTTTTTGAACATCATACCGGCTTTCTGAACCGTTCACGGCTGGAGAGCTTACTGCAGGCCCTGGCTGATGGTAGCCTCCAACATAACGATGTTTTTGGCGACCATGGGCATGGCGCGCTTGTGTATAACACCCGCCCGCTAATGCTGTTTGACTCAGAGCGCAACGGGGTGGTTGTCACAGGCCCGCGCCGCCAGATGATGCAAGGCTCCCGGCTGTATCCTTATTTTGCCGCCCCTTTTGGGGATATGATGTTAGCTGGCTGTTATGGATTATTGGCGGCGGTTGCTGATCTGCTGCCTGATTTAGGCCAACCGCTGCGCGCCGCGCTGACCGGGGAAAATTCGCCCGGTATAGCGCCCTGGGATGTTTGAGGCGCTCTAACATTTTTCTTATACGCCTGGGGTATAAATGGATTCAATATTTTCTTGAAGGAGAGACATTAAGCAATGGAACAAGCAACTGGACCGATCCCATTCAAGGCTGAAACGCGCCAATTATTGGATATTTTGATCCATTCACTCTATTCAGAACGCGAAATCTTCCTGCGCGAGTTGATCTCAAATGCTTCGGATGCTCTGACGCGCGTCGATTTTGAGCTAGTGCGCAATCGCGAAGTGCTTGATCCTGGTGTAGAGCTTTCCATCCGGATTAAGGTAGACGACAAGGAAAATACTCTGACGATCAGCGACAGCGGCATTGGGATGACCGAAAATGAGCTTGTGGAGAACCTGGGAACGATTGCCCGTTCGGGGGCGCGCGATTTCATTGCCGCGGCGCAGGCTGCCAGCGACCAGCCGGTTGAAGATCACCAGCGGAAATTATCCGATTTGATTGGCCAATTTGGGGTGGGCTTTTATTCGGCCTTCATGGTCGCGGAGTGGATCCGAGTGACTTCGCGTTCTTACCAGCCGGAGGCCGCTGCCGCGGGGTGGTTTTCTACCGGAGCGGATACTTTTTCCTTGGAGCCAGCAGAAAAAGCCGAGCGGGGAACAACGGTAATCGTCAAGTTGAAGGAAGACGCCAGCGAATTTACCAAGCCTTACCGGCTGCGTGAAATTATCCGTAAACATTCGGATTTTATCCCTTATCCAATTTACCTGAATGACGAAACCGAGCCGGTCAACCAGCGTAGCGCAATCTGGCGCCAGTCACCGCGCGAAGTGGAACAAGAGACTTACCATTCTTTCTACCAGCAGCTCACCTTGGATCCGGAACCGCCCCTGCTGCACGTCCACATGTCCGTAGATGCGCCAGTGCAGATGCACGCGGTGTTATTTGTTCCTTCCAGTGCAGAGCGCGGCCTGTTTGTGTTGCGCCGCGAACCGGGTTTGAAACTGTATGCCCGCAAGGTGCTGATCCAGGAATACAACAAGGATATGCTGCCGGAGTACCTTGGATTTGTCCAGGGAGTGGTTGATTCGGAAGATTTACCACTCAATGTGTCACGCGAGACCATCCAGTCGAACCGGGTGATGGCCAACTTGAAGAAGTTGGTCACCGGCAAGCTGCTGGATACCTTGAAGAAATTGGCCGAAGAAGATCCTGAAAAATACACTGCCTTCTGGCGCGAGTTTGGTCGTTTTCTAAAGCAGGGCGTGGCGATGGACGAGCGCGATCCCGAATCGCTTTATCCTTTGCTGCGTTTCCATACCTCGACCCAGCCCGAGGCCTGGTCTTCGTTGGATGATTACGTCAGCCGGATGTCCCCCGATCAGAAGAGCATCTATTACATTATGGGCGACGATGATCGCTCAGTGATATACAGCCCGCACCTGGATGTCATCCGCGGCTATGAAGCGCTGCTGTTGACCGATCCGGTCGATGCGTTTATGATCATGCGCTTGGTGAAGTACAAAGATTTCAACCTTGAAAATGTCGCCTCGCCGAATTTGCAACTGCCTGAGAAAACCGGAGAAAAAGCGGAAGAAGATCTAGCGAATAAGCCCGCTGGCGACACGGCGGCTCTAGTGGAACGTTTCAAGGCTGAGCTAGGCGAGCGGGTTGCCGAGGTGCGTTCCACCGACAAGCTCAGCGAAGCGCCAGCGCGCCTGGTTAACCCGAGTGGCGCTTTGGCTGCGGAAATGCAGCGTGCCTACCGGTTGTTAAACCACGAGTTCGACGTGCCAAAGAAAGTCATGGAAATCAACCCGCGCCACCCGATCGTGGCTGGTTTGGAAGCATTGCCGGTGGATAGCCCTCTGGCCAAGATGGTGATCGAACAAATCTATGAAGATGCACTGCTGATCGAAGGGCTGCATCCTGATCCGGCTGCGATGGTGCAGCGAATTCAAAAATTGATCGAAGAAGCTCTGAAGTAAAACGGGCTTTTCCAATAACAAGACAGGCGACCAGTTATCTCCGGCCGCCTGTCTTGTTATTGAAAATTTTCCGGCACGCAAGCCGGCTAATTTATACTATAATTAAAGAATGGAACTTATGTTCGGGATTTCCCTGGGGGTACTAGCCCTGGCGGCTATTATCTATTTCTTGCTGCGTTGGGGAAATGAAAGAACGCAGCGAGAAGTCCGATCTGCCAGTGGGGCTTTGCGTGGTTTTGAGACGGAATATCGCCAGTTCTTGGGAACCATCCAGGAGTTCAGCCCAGATGATCCGGAACCATACCATACGCCTGCCCAGGCGCTCCAGGCGGCTGCTGACCAACTCGGGCAGGATCTGTATGCCTTACGCGGCGCGTATGTAAACATCCAACAACGACTGCCACACAAGACATCCAGTGCAGGGTTTTGGAAGCAGATCAGCCCAGGAATCTCGCCGGTGAAGCTAAGCCAGGTGCGGCGCGAATTGGGCGTTCTGAAGCAAGGCTTAGAGCAGCAGCGCTCGGCGTTAGATGAGGCGCGCCGGCAGGCGGCTGTCCTGGCTGATATTGGCTGGCAGACCGCTCAGGGGGCCCGCCACTCCGTTGACCGGCAAGCCAGCCTGGATAATCGTTTACAGACACTCCAGCAGCGCCGGGCGCATGGCGCAGCATTTGACAGCCTCGTAGATCTCTCCCGGCAGAGCCAGGACCGCCTGGAGCAAATCCCAGGCTATCTGCTGGGAGGCGATGCACCATCTGTTTTGGAACAGGTCGATAAAGCGACAGTGATCGCGGTTCACCAGTTGGTGGGCGAGGCCCAGTTGGTCCAGGATCAACTAGAGCAGGGACTCCAGGTATGGGAGTCCCGCCTGACCAGCCTGGATGGCAAGCTGATCCACCTGCTGCAAGGAAACGACCAGGTGCAACAAGCTTTAGATTTGCTATCTGCATCTGTCGATACATCCGAATTGCGCTCCCAACTCGGTCGCATCCAGGCTGATTTACAGCGCTTGCAGGCATTGGCTTCACGCCCGGAGCTGGATAAGCTGGTCCGCGCAGAACCAGTTGCGGATCAACAAATTCAAGCCAGTCAGGAATTATTGTCCACGCTCCGCCAGGCTAGCCAGGGACAGACTGCTTTAGAGTACAGCCTGCCCAACCTGTTGGCAGGTATTAAACTGGTTTCTAAGCAGTATTCTGATCTGGGGTCGGCGCGCGACTATCGGATATTATGGTCTCAGACCAGCAATGCCCTGGCAGATCTCAGCAGGAACTCTGGCGAGCTTGGCGATACAGAGCGAAAGCGCACCCCAAGCCAGATAGAAAGCGATCTGGAAAAGGCCAACTTGCTCCTGGTCCAGCAAAAAGAGTTGGCGATTCACCTCGATCAGGTCTCTGACCAGCGGGCGCAGTTGGTTTTGCTGTTGGAGGGCTCTGAGCTGAGCCAGGCGCTGCTCTGGGCGCAGAACGCGCCGAAAGTGTTTCAGCAGATTCGCGAATACCACTCGGATAACTGGACGCGCGCCGATGCCGTACAGCTTTTGGCAGAGGACCTGCGTTCCGTTACCGACGGATTACAGCGACTTGGGATGGGGCGCCCGGGCGATGGGATTGCTGAAACCCAGTTAGCCCAACGATTGCAGGAAGCCATCCAGATCGGACAGCTTTACCAAGAACTGCGGGTGCGGGTGAACGCGATTGAGTCGCGGCTGGCAGCCCTGAAAACCACTGAGATCCAGGCCCGTGAGATGCTTGAGATGGCGCAGAAAAACCTTGCCCAGGTAGGCTTTATCATCAACAGCAACCCGATCCTGGTCAAACTGGCGGGGCAAGAAATTGAGCGTTTTCAAAAGCAAATTGAAAAACAATTGGGGGAGTTGGGCCAGCGTCAGCAAGGAACGGTTGACTCAAAAGCTCGTCAGGCCCAGGGACTGGCGACGCGCATCGAGCAAGGCTTAAATGGCTGGCTCGACCAGCTCAGCCTGGATAACCAGGCCAAGGCTAATCAGCTCACCGCTACGCTGACCCGGCTTGACTCGATTGCGCCCATGGGCGATGGGCAGGTCGCAGAAGCACGCCGTCTATTATCCGCCGGACAACCGTATGGCAGCGCCTTTGGTCACAAGGCCAGCTATCCCCTGGAGGCACTGGTGCTGGAGTATAAGCGGCGCAGCGAGTATTCCCAGGCCTGTGCAGCAGCCAGTCAGGCGCTGCAAGACCTGGAAAAGCCGGTGGTGGATTCCTACACTACTGCCAGCCAGGCGCGCCAGCAAGTTCAAGACCAGGTAAACACGGCCAATAACTGGCTGCGCCAGGCTAATGCCTGGCCGCCGGTAGCGGTCAATCCTGAGGCTGAATTTCGAGCTCTGGGCCAGTTGGAGGCGAGCTGGTCAGCGCTGAGGGAGAAGCCAGTCAAGGCTATTGAACTGGTCAAGCGCCTGGGCGACCTGGCACGTGAATACCAGTCGCTGGCAGCCAGCTTGAAACAGTTGATCGAACAAGGCAACCGGGATCAAGCAGAGATCCTGCAAATGGAGCGGGAACTGGATGGTTTTCTCAGTGGCTGGGAAAAACTTGCCCGGGCCTATCCGGATAATCCCGAGGCCAGCCAGGATATCCAGCAGTTGCTCAACGAAGCCGATCAGGAAATGTACCGGGTGAAAACGCAATATCGGGAGGGCCGGCTGACCTATGCCCAGGTTCAGCAGGCGGTCCAGACGCTTCATCGCAAAGTGCGCTTATACCAGGCTGTGCTGGATGATACGCACGTTGTCGATCTGCAGGGACGGGTGATCACCAGCCGGGAATCGAAACGCGCACCCGGTGAATGGTAGTATCGAAGCCTGTCCCGGCCTTGACAGAAACTTGTTTCTGCGGATAATTAGCTCTATAATAGAAATACAAAGGCTGTGACCGAGGAAAGTAGTTCGGTGGAAACCGACAGGGAGGCGGTGGGCATGGACTGGAACCCCCGCCAGGTGAAAACAGAGCGAAGTTCCCTCGCGAGCTGTCCGGGTGAATGCTGCAGCGATAACTGCAGTTAATAGTCTGGAACGTTGCTCCTACGTTAGTGGAGAAGCCAATCGCTCTGGATGAGCCGCTGGCTGAAGAGTGCGCCGCAGGTGCGGCGAACGTGGGTGGTACCGCGAGATGACCGTTCTCGTCCCATGAGGGATGAGAACTTTTTTTATCAGGAGGCATGGATGCTTGAACAATTAAACCAGATTGAGGTGGAAGGCCTGCAAACCCTGCAGGCGATCCAGGACGAAGAAGCGCTGCAGCGCTGGAAGGTGGCTTACCTGGGGCGTAATGCGCTCCTGATGCTGACCTTTGACCGGTTGGGCGCGCTGGCGAAGGAAGAACGCCCGCTGATTGGCCGGCGTGCCAACGAGGTCAAGCGGGCGTTGGAAGCAGCTTACGCCGAGCAGGAGCAGCGCCTGCACCAGGCAACGCTCGAGCGCGCCCTGAAAGCCGAGCGCCTGGACGTCACCCTACCCGGGCGTCCTCGCCGGCAAGGCCGGTTGCATCCGGCGACCCAAACCTTGCGCCGGATTTATGCCATCTTTGCGGAAATGGGCTTCCAGGTTTATCGCTCGCGCGAAGTGGAAAACGACGAGTACAACTTCGAGCTGCTGAATATCCCGGCCTACCATCCGGCGCGTGACATGTGGGATACCTTCCACACCACCACCCCAGGCATTTTGCTGCGAACGCATACTTCGCCGGGCCAGATCCACGTAATGCACGAACAGGCGCCCGCACCGATCCGGGTGATCCTACCGGGAATGGTCTTTCGCTATGAGCAAGTCAGCGCCCGTAAAGAAACCCAATTCAACCAGGTAGAAGGGCTGGCCGTTGGCGAGCAGATCACCTTTGCAGATCTAAAAGGCACCTTGAGCGAGTTCGCTCGCCGGATGTTTGGTCAGGACGTGCGCAGCCGCTTCCGGGCGTCCTATTTCCCGTTCACCGAGCCCAGCGCTGAAATGGATATTGAATGCTTCCTGTGCCACGGAAAGGGCTGCAGCGTGTGCGGCGGTAGCGGTTGGTTGGAGATCCTCGGCTGCGGTATGGTCCATCCGGTGGTCCTGCGGAATGGCGGCTACGACCCACAGCGGTATTCCGGTTTTGCTTTTGGCCTGGGTCCGGAACGAATTACGATGCTCAAATACCATGTCCAGGATATTCGTTATTTCTGGCAGAACGATGTGCGGTTTTTGGAGCAGTTTTAACAGAATATTTCCTTTGGTAATCTGATTATTTGAACTGCGAGGTTCTCATGAAAGTTGTTTTATCGTGGATTAAAGAATTTGTTGATATCAACCTCTCGCTGCCTGAGCTGGCTCGTTTGTTAACCATGGCCGGCCTGGAAGTTGAAGGTATTCACTATATTGGGCTGCCTTTACCGGATGAAATAGTGGAGACGCATAGCGGGCGATTGGAAGTGAATGTCACCGGTCTGGCATGGAACCCGGAGAAAATCGTCACGGCCGGTGTCGTGGAAGTAATGCCGCACCCCAATGCAGATCGCCTGGTGTTATGCCGGTTGGATGACGGGCAGCAGGAGCATATTGTCCTGACTGGCGCACCCAATCTTTATCCCTACAAGGGAATTGGCCTGCTACAGCGTCCGTTGAAGGTGGCTTATGCCAAGGAAGGCGCCCAGATTTATGACGGGCACCAACCTGGCCAGGTGTTGACCATGCTGAAACGAGCGAAAATTCGTGGCGTGGAATCATATTCGATGATCTGCTCAGAGAAAGAGCTCGGCATTTCTGATGAGCACGAAGGTGTGATCATTCTGGATGATGATGCGCCAGTCGGCATACCGCTGGTCGAGTATATGGGCGATGCAGTTTTTGACATCAGCATCATTCCCAATATTGCCCGCGCTGCCAACATGATTGGTGTTGCGCGTGAGATTGCCGCTCTGACTGGTCAAGAACTGCGCCGGCTGCCGGAGAAGATTGAATCCAAAGGTCCGTCGATCCAGGGAAGGGTTGGGCTGCGGATTGAGAATGCAGAGCTAAACCCGCGCTTTGTGCTGGGTTTGATTGAGAAGGCAGAAATTAAACCCAGTCCTTACTGGGTCCAGCGCCGCTTGCGCCTGGCCGGGATGCGCCCGATCAATAATATTGTGGACGCCACGAATTACGCCATGCTGGAAGTGGGCGAGCCGCTGCATGCTTTCGATTATGATATCCTGGTGGAACGCGCCGGCGGAAAGCCGCCGACGATTATTACCCGTACTGCCCAGCCAGGCGAGAAGCTGACCACTTTGGATGGTGTGGAACACAGCCTGGACGAATTTACCGAGTTGGTCACCGATACCGCCGGAGCGCTCTCGATCGCTGGGGTGATGGGCGGGGCCGAGTCAGAAGTTAATGCCACTACCCACAACATCCTGCTGGAAGGCGCAGCATGGAACTTTATCAATATTCGCCGGACAATGGCCGCTCAACGGATGAATTCGGAGGCGGGCTACCGCTTCTCGCGCGGCGTCCATCCCGCTTTGGCGCCGCGCGGGGTGCTGCGCTGCCTCGATTTAATGCGCCAGTGGAGCGGAGGGGTTGTCGCCCAGGGACTGGTTGACCAATATCCTCTTCCGGTCGAGGACCCGCAGCTGGAAATCAGCCCGCAGGAGGTCCACCGCTGGCTGGGTATTGACATAACCCTGTCTGAGATGGCCGATTTGTTGCGCCGGTTACAATTTGAAGTGGAAGTGGGTCCGGCCAGCCTGTTTGCCAAGACACCCGACCATCGCCTGGATATCGGAACCGGCCTGACCGGCGTGGCGGACCTGATGGAAGAGATCGCCCGGATTTACGGATATGACCGGATTCCGGAATCGCGCATGAAGGATGAGCTACCGCCGCAGCGCAACAACCCGGCCCTGGAAAAAGAAGAACGGGTCCGCGACCTGTTGGTCTCGCTCGGACTCCAGGAAATTGTCACTTACCGGTTGACTTCGCCGGAGCGCGAAGCTCGCCGGCTGTCGCCAGGCGCAGAAGTTGATAATAAGCCTTATGTGCAATTGGCGAATCCCATTGCCATTGACCGGAGTGTGCTTCGCCATAGCCTGCTTTCCAGCATGCTTGAGATCGTTGAGCGAAATGTCCGGCTGCGCCCACGCCTGGGCCTGTTTGAAATCGGCCCGGTCTTCCTTTCTTCGGAGGATGGTGATCTGCCCGATGAGCAGGCGCGGCTGGTGATCTTGCTGACTGGGCCACGCGAGCCCGCCCACTGGCAGGCAGCGGATGAATCCCTGCTGGATTTCTATGATCTGAAGGGCTTGGTCGACGCGCTGCTGGATGGATTGCATCTGGCGGGTGTGCGCTACGAACCGGTTGAGCATCCTAGTTTTCATCCCGGAAAAACAGCTCGCTTGTTGTTATCCCCTGAAGCTGGTGGCCGCCCCTTGGGCTTGATCGGTGAATTGCACCCGCGTGTACGCCAGAATTATGACTTGCCGGATACCCCGCTACTGTTGGCTGAGTTGGACATGCAGGCCCTCCTGGACTCGATTTCCGAGCAATACACGGTGCTGCCGGTTTCGGCTTATCCACCGGTATTGGAAGACCTGGCGATTATCCTCGATGAAGACTTGCCAGCCGATCGCGTCGAGCAGGTGATTCGCCAGGCTGGCGGAAAGCTGCTGGCGGGGTTGGCGTTGTTTGATATTTACCGCGGTGGGCAGATTGGAACTGGGAAGAAAAGCCTGGCCTACAGCTTGACTTACCAGGCGCCAGACCGCACGCTCACTGATCAGGAAATCCTGCAGCTTCGCAACCGGATCATCCGCCGTTTGGAAACCGAGTTAGGGGCAAAATTACGGAGTTAAGTATGAAATTCGGCCTGGCTTTTCCGTATAGTTCAGCAAGAACAGTCGCTCAATGGGCACAACAGGCGGAAGAAGCCGGATGGGACGGCATCTTTTTGGGTGATGCAATCTGGTGTGAAGACCCACTAATTTGCCTGGCTGCTGCGGCTATGCTCACCCGGCGTCTCCGCCTGGGAACGATGATTATCCCGGCGCCTCTGCGCCGGCCCTGGAAGTTAGCCAGCGAGTCCGTCGCCCTTGATCACCTGTCAGATGGGCGACTGATCTTGGGGTTGGGGACGGGCGCAACCTGGATGGGCTGGCAAGGCTTTCCAGATGAGGTCACTGCACCGAAAATTCGGGCTGAAATGTTAGATGAGACGATTGACATCCTGACTTTACTTTACCGTTCCAGGCCTTTTGATTACGACGGGAAGCATTACCATCTCAGGTTAAGCCAGGTAGATGAACAGTTTTACCCCCCGAAACCTGTGCAGCAGCCGCGTATCCCGTTGTGGGTGGTAGGTCACTGGCCACGCCAGGTCTCTATGCAACGTGTTCTCAAGGCGGATGGGGTGTTTGTTGAAAAAATAAGCCACGAAGGCCAGGCTTCACCGGTCACCACGGCAGATATTCGCGCTTTGAAAATCTTTGTCAATGATAATCGACAAAGCACCACGCCATTTGATATTATCGCAACAGGAAGCACGCTTGGCTTGTCAGTCGAACAAAAACAGGAACAACTCCAGGCCTGGGAACAGGCTGGAGCTACCTGGTGGATTGAAGGATTATGGGAAGCTTCGCCAGAGCAGGTCAGTCAGAGGATTGAGCAGGGTCCGAGCGGCAGCCTTCGATAATTTCAGCTGACAGGTCGAAGCGGCTGAACTGTGGCATCAGGTAAATTCCGCTAGCCCAGGATTTCATCTGCTCGATGAACTCCAGCGCGATCCTGACCCCTTCCTGAGGGGCTTTTTCGCCTGCCTGGCGTAGGCGCTGCATGGTTTCCTCCGAAATGGTGATTCCAGGGACTTCGTTATTGAGAAAAGAAGCATGGCGCACACCGTAAAGCGGTAGCACGCCGACCAGGATTGGAGCGTTGATTGGACCATACCTGTCGGTGTAGCTTTCGATGAATGCCTTGGCTTGCTCAGGCTGGTAAACTGGTTGGGTGAGCAAAAAATCAGCCCCCACTTTAAGCTTGCGATGCAGGTTTTTAATTTCCTGTTCGGGGTCCAATGGACACAGGTTTAGCGCACTGCCAACAAAGAAGGATGTCGGCTGGCCGATATCCACCCCAGCGTGATCCAGCCCGGCGTTGAAGTTTTGCTTGATCAGCTTGATCAGGCCAGACGGGACCAGATCATAGTTGTCCATGGCATCCGGGTAGTCGCCAATTGCAGTCGGATCGCCCATAACCACGAAGACATTCCGGATTCCCAGGGCGTGGGCTGCCAGCAGATCGCCCTGGACGCGCAGCAGGTTGCGGCCGCGGGTTGGAAAATGCAGCACGGTCTCAACATTATTTTGGCGCTGGATCAACTCGCAAACTGCCCAGGGACTCATTCGCATGCGCGCCATTGGGCTGTCAGCGACGTTAATGACATCTGCGCCGGCTTCAGCCAGCAGGCTGGCTCCAGCCAGGAGCTTATGCGTCGACAGGCCGCGCGGGGGATCCATCTCTACAGAAACCACAAAACGGCCCTGGGACAGTCTTTGAGCCAAGCGGGAAGGCTGTTCAGCGGCTGTTTTACGGTCTTCAGCCTCAACTGGCAGAGTTAATTCGGAAATACTAGGCCCGCAGCCTTCGGGCTGTTTATCAAGCGCTTGGCGCATGGCGGCAATGTGTTGGGGGGTAGTACCGCAGCAACCGCCGACAATTCGCGCTCCGGCCTCGCAAAATGCTAGCGCATACTCCCCAAAGTATTCCGGGTTGGCCGGGTACATAATCCGGCCGCCGACCTGCTCTGGCCAGCCGGCATTCGGCATGACTGAAAAATAAGGCATTTGGGTCATATCCGGTTGGGCAGCCAGGGCCTGGCGCATCTGGCGCAGGATTCGCCAGATTTGGGCCGGCCCACCCGAACAATTGACGCCAATTGCATCTGCGCCACTTTCATAAAGTTGGAGAGCAACCCGAGCAGGCGCGTCTCCTAAAATAGTTCGGTCATCGCGCGTAAAGGTCATCGAGGCAATCACTGGCAGGTCGTAAACCTCACGCGCGGCGGCAACTGCTTCACGTAGCTCCAGCAGGTCGCTGAAGGTTTCCAGGATCAATAAATCTGCGCCGGCTTCGGCCAGGGCGCTGATCTGTTCGGCGAAAACTTGGCGGGCCTGCTCAGGCTGAACCCGCCCAAATGGCGCCAGCCGGACGCCGAGTGGCCCGACGTCTCCAGCAATCAGCACTTCGCGAAAAGAGGCCATCACCACCCGGCGCGCCAGTTCTACCCCGGCCCGGTTGATTTCTTTGACTTTATCTTCCAATCCATGGGCAGCCAGTTTATAGCGATTGGCGCCAAATGTGTTGGTTTGGATCATTTGCGAGCCGGCGTCGATGTAGGCGCGGTGGATTTCTCCAACCAGGGCCGGCTGGCTGAGATTCAGGGCATCAAAACATTGATCGAAAGTCGCGCCGCGTGCGTTCAGTACGGTGCCCATCGCACCATCGCTCAGGATGGGCGCTGAGGTATTTTCTAGTAATGTGGTGAACTTTGATGGTTTGTTCATAAATAGAAACCTATTTTACTCTGATTTCGCAGCTGAAATGGATGGTTTTGTTATAATGGCATCTGAAATCTACCTCAGCAATTCATTATGAAGCATTACCCTGAAAATTTGGCGACCTTATGATCCCACTTCATTTACGGTTGAGCGGTTTCCTGTCCTACCGGGAGCCGGTTGAAATTGACTTCACCACCTTCGAATTGGCCTGCATTTCTGGATCGAACGGGGCAGGCAAATCGTCCCTCCTGGACGCGATTACCTGGGCGCTCTACGGCAAGGCGCGCAAGCAGGACGACTCACTGATTCATACCCTGGCGAAATCCGCTGAAGTCAGCCTGATATTTACGTATGAAGGGAATATCTATCGCATCCAGCGGACGAAGATCCGCGACAAGACTGGCATGCTTGAATTTCAGATCTTGCAGCCAGGTGGGGCTGTGCCTGGACCAAACGTCACGCTCAAAGATATCCTTTTGGGCTCCTGGAAGACGCTAACCGAACACAGCATGACCGAGACGAACGCGCGCATCCAGGAGACCCTGCGCCTGGATTACGAGACCTTTGTCAATGCATCATTCTTTCTC
>JAYRWF010000534.1:0-1758 GCA_041918195.1 Anaerolineales bacterium | reverse complement strand
TCCAGTCAGCGCGCCTGGCTAATCGGCGGCGTTGGAGTGGACACCCGGCGCTTTCAACCTGCCCCGGAACCGCCCGGACCTCCGGTAGTCTTGCTCTCCAGCCGGATGCTGTGGGACAAAGGTGTCGGGGTCCTGGTCGAGGCCGCTCGCTTGCTCCACCAAACCACTCCAGTGCGCGTGGTCCTGGTCGGGGCGCCCGATCCAGGCAACCCGGCCTCCATCTCCGAAGCTCAGCTCCTGGCCTGGGCTCAGGAGGGCATCATCGAATGGTGGGGCTGGCAATCCGATATGAATGCCATTTACCAAAAAGCCCATATTGTAACCCTGCCCACCATGTACGGGGAAGGTGTCCCGACGGTCCTGCTGGAAGCAGCTGCCTGCGGCCGGCCGTTGGTCGCCACAGATATCCCTGGCTGCCGGGCGATTGTCCAAGATTCGGTCAATGGCCTGCTGATCGCTCCAGGTGACCCGCTTGAGCTGGCCCAGGCGCTCGGAAAACTACTTGCCGATCCATCTCTGCGTGGTAGAATGGGAGCAGCAAGCCGCCAGATTGTCTTGAAAGAATTCACTGTTGAGCGGGTCAATCAATCCACTCAGGCGGTCTACGAAACCCTTGGGTTATCCCTTCCACCCCGGCCACCAACCCCTTGAACACTTCCCTGACCTTCAGCATCATCTTCATTTCGACCACCCTGGCCCTGGTCCTTGGCTTTGCCGCCGACCGCCTGGCGCTACGCCTGGGATTGGTCGATGACCCCAGGCGCGCCTCGCACAAAGTCCATCTGCACCTCACTCCCCTGGTCGGTGGGATTGTCTTGCTCTTGACGCTGACCATCGTCCTGGCCGTGAGCGGCAACCTGCTCGAGCAACCGGTCCTGGCGATTTTCATCCCTGCCGTGATTATTTTCCTGTTCGGCCTGTGGGACGACTACAAAATCCTTCCCCCCTCGGTAAAAATCTTCGGTCAGTTGATTGCCACCCTGGTACTGGTTGCCCTGGGCGTCCAGGTCCAGCTCTTCCAGCAAAACTGGCTCAACCTGGGGCTGACGGTTTTCTGGGTGGTCGGGATCACCAATGCATACAACTTTGTCGACAGCATGGATGGCCTGGCGATTGGCCTGGCCAGCCTGGCGGCAGCCTTTTTCATGCTGATCACGATCGAATCCCAGCAAGCCTTGCTCACCCTGTTCAGTACCATCCTGCTGGGTGCTGGCCTGGGAGTCTTTTACCACAATGCTCCCCCGGCCCGCATCTTCTTGGGCGACTCCGGAGCTCAATTGCTCGGTTTCGTCCTGGCCGCCCTGGCGATTGTCTATAACCCCCTGGGATACACCCGGCCAGGCTCGTGGTTCATCCCAATTTTGCTGATGGGCGTCCCAATTTTCGATACCAGCCTGGTGGTGCTTTCTCGTCTCCGGCGGGGAAAACCAGTTTACCAGGCCGGGCGAGACCATACCTACCACCGCCTGGTCAAGCTTGGAATGAGCTCCCACCGCGCCGTCCTGACCATGCATACCGCTGCACTCTTGCTCGGTGCGCTGGCCTTTATTGCCCTTGGGTTGGGACCGCAGATCGGCAATGCGATCTTCGCCCTGATCCTGCTGGCTGGCGTGGGCTGCTTCCTGTACCTGGACTCGCCTGTCCGCAACCTGGCTGACCGTCTCGACTGATAATGCTACCCAACTCCCCAGTTCCTTCATCCTCCGGTTCAACGCCGCCCGACACCCTTCAGGCCGGTTGGCGTCTTTCAGAGGCCGT
>JAYRWF010000533.1:0-4902 GCA_041918195.1 Anaerolineales bacterium | reverse complement strand
TGGCGCGGGTCGAGCAGGCTGGCCTGTCGCGCGACTACTTCCAAGCTCTCAACCGCGGCCTGGAAGCTGCCCGGGTGTATAACCGTTGTATCACTGCCTACCTGGGTGAGATGCACCGACCAGACCTGGCAGCCGAGATGGCCGATGTCCTGATCCGCCTGGAAAGCGCCAGAGCTTCGCTGTGCCTGGGCAGTTACGATGGCCAGCTCCAATTTTCTTTACGTACCGAGCCTTCCGGGCAAGACGCAGGGTTACTGGTCCAGAAGGTGATTGACAAGCATGGCAAAGCCGGCGGGCATGGCACGATGGCTGGCGGACAGGTGCCGCTTGGTGAACGTGATCCTCGTGAGTTGGCGATGGAAATCGAAAGTCGTTTTTTGGAGGTGATGGGCGAAAAAGGCAGTGGGATCGCGCTGATCGAGTGATGAAGGGACTGCTTAAGAGGATGGGAATGCTCGCAGGTGTTCGAATTGACATACCAATCAATCCATGTTAAACTTTCCCTGCTTGAGTAGCCTACAACCCGGGCGCAAGCAGTCGGATTATTCGATGACGCTCTCTAGCGAGGGCGTCTTTTAGTGATTTTAGGATTTATTAGATGAACCTGCTCCTGACTGGCTCGATTGCGTACGATTACTTGATGACCTTCCCTGGTTATTTCAAGGATCACATCCTTCCCGAGCGCCTCGGCTCGATCAGCCTTTCCTTCCTGGTGGATTCAATGACCCGTTTACGCGGGGGGATTGCGCCCAATATCGCTTATACCCTAGCTTTGCTCGGGCAGCGGCCGCGTCTCTGGGCTACCGTTGGCGAGGATTTCGAAGAATACCGGGCCTGGCTGGAGAGCAAAGGCGTCGATACTTCTGGGGTGCGAGTTGTGCCGGGCGAGTTCACCGCCTCTTTCTTTGTCAATACCGATCGGGCCAATGCTCAAATTGCCAGCTTCTATCCCGGGGCAATGGCGCACGCCGCTCAACTTTCGCTGCATGAGTTGGATACCAATCCTCCTGACCTGGTGATGATCTCGCCTAACGACCCTGGGGCAATGAAGCTGTACACCGTCGAATGCCAGGAGCTTGGCGTTCCATATATTTACGATCCCAGTCAGCAAATCGTGCGTATGACTCCGAATGACCTCGAGCAGGGGATTGCCGGGTCTTTCGCTCTGTTTGTCAACGATTACGAAGCCGCTTTAATTAAGAAAATGACCGGCCTGACTCCGGATGCGATCCTCCAGCGCAGCGGTATTGGTGAGCGTTCGTTTGTCGCCTTGACCCGTGGTGCTGACGGGGTGCAGATTTACTCGCCCGGCGGCCTGGTCGAAGTGCCAGTTGTCCCGCCGGCGGCGATTGTGGATCCGACCGGTGTTGGCGATGCCTTTCGGGGCGGTTTCCTGACCGGCTACTCGCACGGTTTTGACTTTACCACCTGTGGGCGGATGGGCGTCCTGGCAGCGACTTACTGCCTGGAACAACGCGGCCCGCAGGGCCATTCTTACACCCGAACTGAATATGTCGAGCGCTTCCGCCGGAACTACGACGATCAAGGCAAGCTCGATCAACTATTAAATTGGAGATAATATATGGAAAACTACGATGTAAAAGATTTGAAATTGGCCGAAGGCGGCCGGCGGCGGATCGAATGGGCGGCGCGCGAGATGCCGGTGTTGCGCCAGATTCGCGAGCGTTTTGCGAAAGAGCGTCCGCTCAATGGTTTGCGGGTCGCGGCTTGCTTGCACGTCACGACCGAGACTGCCAACTTGATGCAGGTTCTGCATGATGGCGGCGCTGAAGTTGTCCTGACCGCTTCTAACCCGCTTTCTACCCAAGACGACGTGGCTGCGGCGCTGGTTAGCCACCTCGAAATTCCAACCTTTGCGATCAAGGGTGAGGACAACGTTACCTATTACAAGCACATCAACGCCGCCCTGGCGGTCAAGCCTCACATGACCATGGACGACGGCGCTGACCTGGTGGGCACGCTGCACAAAGATCGCACTGACCTGCTACCTGGTGTGGTCGGCGGTACTGAAGAAACAACCACCGGCGTGATTCGCCTGCGAGCGATGGCTGCCGAGGGGCGCCTGAACTTTCCGGTGATTGCTGTCAACGATGCCACCACCAAACATTTCTTTGATAACCGCTATGGCACCGGCCAATCGACGATTGATGGCATCGTGCGCGCCACCAACATCCTCTTAGCTGGCAAGACATTCGTTGTCGCTGGCTATGGTTGGTGCGGGCGCGGTCTGGCCAGCCGGGCGCGCGGCCTGGGCGCCAACGTGGTTGTTACCGAGATTGACCCGTTGCCGGCCTTGGAAGCGGTGATGGATGGCTATCGGGTGATGCCGATGGCCGAAGCCGCCCAGATTGGCGACATTTTCTGCACTGTCACCGGCGATCTCAACGTGATTGACCGCCATCACTTTGAAGTGATGAAAGACGGCGCGATTGTCGCCAACTCAGGTCATTTCAACGTTGAAATTAATATCCCCGCCCTGGAAGAAATGGCGCAAAGCAAACGTCTGGTGCGCCCGTTTGTCGACCAGTATGAGCTGGGCGATGGCCGGCGGATCAACCTGCTCGGTGAAGGCCGCCTGATTAACCTGGCTGCAGCCGAAGGTCACCCGGCCAGTGTGATGGATATGTCCTTCGCCAACCAGGCCCTCAGCCTGGAATACATGGCCAGGAATGCTGACACGCTGCAAAAGAAAGTCTACAGCGTCCCGGCCGAGATCGACAAGGAAATTGCTCGCCTGAAGCTAGCGGCAATGGGCGTCGATATCGACGTCCTGACCCCCGAGCAGGTGGCATACCTGAATTCATGGGAAGAGGGTACCTAAAATAAAAAAATCGGGCGGCTTGTTACTCAGCCGCCCGATTTTTTCTACAATTCTTCTGCGTCTCCGTCCTCGCCGCCTCCACCACCCAGCGCCAGAGGGATGTCTCCGCTCAGCGCCTGCTGGCGGACGGCGATTTCGATTTCTTCAGCCAAGTCCTGGTTGGCCTTCAGGAAGTCCTTAGCATTTTCACGTCCCTGGCCCAGGCGGATATCTCCGTAAGAGTAGAACGAGCCGCGCTTGTTGATGATCTCCAGGCCGGTCGCCAGGTCGAGCAGGTCGCCCGCTTTGGAAATTCCTTCGTTGTACATAATGTCGAATTCGGCTGCCCGGAAGGGGGCGGCAACTTTATTTTTAACCACTTTGACCCGCGTCCGGCTGCCGATCACTTCCTGGCCGAGCTTGATCGTTTGGATCCGGCGCACGTCCAGGCGTACTGAGGCGTAGAATTTGAGCGCTTGTCCGCCGGTGGTGGTCTCAGGGTTGCCGAACATCACACCGATCTTCTGGCGCAACTGGTTAGTGAAGATCACAGCGGTGTTGGTCTGCTTGATTGCTCCAGATAGCTTGCGCAGCGCCTGCGACATCAGGCGGGCCATCATGCCCATCTGAGGGTCGCCCATGTCACCTTCGATTTCGGCGCGTGGTACCAACGCAGCGACCGAGTCAATCACAATTACATCCACTGCGCCGGATCGCACCAGAGTCTCGGTGATTTCGAGCGCCTGCTCGCCGGTGTCGGGCTGCGAAATCAGCAGAGTGTCGATGTTGACACCGCAGCGTTCAGCATAGACTGGGTCGAGGGCATGCTCCATATCGATGTAAGCGCAGGTACCGCCCAGGCGTTGTGCTTCGGCAACGATGTGCTGGCAGATGGTGGTCTTTCCTGAGCTTTCTGGACCGTAGATTTCGGTGATCCGGCCACGTGGAACGCCGCCAACGCCCAGGGCAATGTCCAGCGATAGTGCGCCAGTTGGGATCGATTCGACCTCCATGTGATGGGCGTCACCCAGCTTCATGATTGCGCCATCTCCATAACGCTTGGTGATATCGCCAAGCGCTTTTTCGAGGGCAGCATTGCGGGGGTTATTCACTTCTTCAGGTATAGTGGGATTCTTGCGAGGCATGTCGGTTTTCTCCTGTTCAGTTCCTTTTGGCTAAAAATGTTTGGTCGACACACAGCTTCCTGGTGACCAAAAGTGTTAAACCTAGTTTAGCACAAGTGTTCTGTTTGTCAAGAGTTTTTCTGAATCAACTGGATTAAGCTTCGTTATCAGCCTCAAAACCGGCCTGGTAAAGCTGAGCGTAAACGCCCTCCAGATTGATTAACTCGTTATGGGTGCCCTGCTCGACAATTCGCCCATCCCGTAGGACGATAATCCGGTCAGCGTTGACTACGGTCGACAGGCGGTGGGCGATGACAAAAGCAGTGCGATCTTTGAGCAGGGTGGCTAAGGCTCGCTGGATGATCTGCTCAGTTTGGGTATCGACGCTTGAGGTTGCTTCATCCAGAATCAGGATGCGAGGGTCGGCCAGCAGGGCGCGGGCGAAGGAAATTAACTGGCGCTGGCCAACCGAAAGCGAGATGCCGCCTTCTTCAACCAGGGTGTCATAGCCATTGCGCAGGCGGATGATAAACTCATGCGCGCCCACGGCCTTTGCAGCGGCTTCTACCTCAGCATCGCTGGCGTCCAGCCGGCCAAAGCGGATATTTCGGCCACGCTGCCGGCAAACAGGAAGGGATCCTGCAAAACAATGCCCATCTGGCTTCGCAGGCTGTTTTGGGTCGCCTGGCGCAGGTCGATACCATCCACCTGCACTACTCCCTGGCTGGGATCGTGAAAGCGGCTGACCAGTTTAACCAGGGTCGATTTTCCTGCTCCGGTCTTGCCCACCAGTGCCACAGTCTGCCCAGCTGGGATATGAAGTTGAATATCTTCCAGCACAGGGGTGGGGTCGTCGGTATAATGGAACGAGACGGCTTCAAAACGCACTTCACCGAGCAATGGCGGCAGGTTTGTTGCACCAGGTTGGTCCTGGACTTCAGGCGCTGTGTCGAGTAG
>JAYRWF010000532.1:0-2461 GCA_041918195.1 Anaerolineales bacterium | reverse complement strand
TCCGCCTTGACGAACGGGCGTGTAGCTCAATGGCAGAGCAGTGGCCTTTTAAGCCATTGGTTGAAGGTTCGAGTCCTTCCACGCTCACTTTCGTTTTAATAATTTTAACATTTGACCAGCCTCATATCTTCCCAGTATCCAAATTTCAAGGCATAATTCAAGCTAGTTCAGCATGTCATCTCCTATCCGTCTGGAAATCCCCGGAACGAAAGCCATTGAACGCAGATGGTGGGTGCTGGTCGCCATCGGCGCCGGCTCTTTCATGGCAGCCCTGGATGGCAGCGTCGTCAACACCATCCTGCCGGTGCTGCGCAGCGCTTTCCAGAGCAATGTCGCCGCGATCGAGTGGGTGGTCATTATTTACCTGCTGGTGCTCAGCGGCCTGCTGCTTACCTTTGGCCGGCTGGGCGACTTGCACGGGCACAAATCGGTCTATTCCTGGGGATTCGGGATTTTCGTGTTGAGCTCGGCATTGTGCGGCGCGGCCTGGTCGGCTGGCGCGCTGGTCGCTTTCCGGGGCATCCAGGCGATCGGCGCGGCCATGCTGGCCTCCAATTCCCCAGCCATCGTGACGGGCAATTTTCCTGCCCGGCAGCGCGGCAGGGCCTTTGGCCTGGTTTCCATGTTGACCTACCTTGGGCTAACCGTCGGGCCATCGCTGGGTGGTTGGCTAACCCAGGCGCTCGGTTGGCGGACGGTCTTTTATATCAATCTACCGGTTGGAGCGCTGGCTTTAATCCTTAGCCTGGTTTTTATCCCCAAGGATACCCCAAGCAAAAACGGCGAGCGCTTTGATTTGCTCGGGGCGGCCGTATTCATGGCTGGGCTGACGGCCCTACTGTTCGGCTTGAACAAAGGGGCGGATTGGGGCTGGACATCGCCGGCGGTGACCGGCCTGTTGGGCGGAGCGCTGCTGTTGTTGGTCATTTTTGTTCATACCGAGCGCCGCTCCCCCTCCCCCATGCTGGATCTGAACCTGTTCCGAACGCGGGTCTTCTCCCTCTCCGCCGCCAGCGCAATCCTTAACTACATCTGTATCTACAGTATCACTTTTCTGCTGCCCTTCTACCTGATCCAGGGGCGCAATCTAAACCCGGCCCAGGCCGGTCTGCTGCTGACCGCCCAACCGATCCTGATGGCCATCACCGCCCCAATCAGCGGGATGTTTTCGGACCGATATGGCGCTCGCGGCCCCCGCACAATAGGTATGCTCATCCTGGCCAGTGGTCTGTTTTTTCTATCTGAAATCGGCTCCGAAACCGGTCGCTGGCTGGTTATCCTCGGCCTGGCCATCGCTGGGATTGGCACCGGCACGTTCATTTCCCCTAATACCAGCACGCTGATGGGCGCGGCGCCGCCGGATCGTCAGGGAATCGCTTCCGGCGTGCTGGCGACGGCGCGTAATTTCGGCATGGTGCTGGGCATCGGGCTGGCCGGGGCGATCTTCACTACCTACCTGGCAGAAAACACCCCCAGCGCCTTGTTCCAAGGCGTTGCTGCCGGATTTCGGACTGCGTCCGGCGTCGCTTTGCTTGGAGCATTACTTTCAGCCGTCAAGGACAGCCGCGCTGACCAACCGGAGAACCAGGCTGGATTATCCTGACAAGGGAAGGTATTTAATGATTCGAACCGATCAATACAAAGGAATGCTCGCTGAAACCATCACATTCCCAGGCCAGCACGGCGATTGGATCAACGCCTACTTCGCCCGCCCGCTCGGCCCGGGGCCATTTCCTGGAATGGTCTTAATCCACCATATGCCCGGCTGGGATGAATGGTACTGGGAAATCACGCGCAAGTTCGCTCAATATGGCTTTGCCGCGCTGTCACCCAACCTGTACTTCCGAGAAGGCCACGGAACGCCCGAGGACGTGGCAGCCAAGGCACGCGCGGCAGGCGGCGTCGCCGACGAGCAGGTGCTGGGCGATGTCGATGGCGCCCTGCAAATGCTGCGGTCGCTCCCTTACCTGAATGGGAAGGTTGGCATGTTTGGCACCTGCTCGGGAGGCCGGCATGCTTACCTGGCGGCCTGCCGGATCAAAGGGTTTGAGGCTGCGATTGACTGCTGGGGCGGGCGGGTGGTGATGAGCCAGGAAGAGCTCACCCCCAAACAACCGGTCGCACCGATCGCCTATACCAAAGATCTGGCCTGCCCGCTGCTGGGCCTTTTCGGCTTAGAAGATCGCAGCCCAACGCCGGAACAGGTGGACCAGCACGAACAAGAGCTCAAAAAGTACGCCAAGGTGTACGAGTTCTACCGCTACCCAAACGCCGGGCACGGCTTCTTTTATCACAACCGGCCCAATTACCGCCAGGAGCAAGCCGTGGATGGCTGGGGAAAAATATGGGCCTTCCTGGACAAATACCTGGTCGCGCCTGCGAAACCAGCTTAAAGAACCCCAACCAAGGAGGCTGTATGTGTACGATGATTGCACGGCAAGTGTCCGTCGAGGGGACCGGC
>JAYRWF010000531.1:0-1991 GCA_041918195.1 Anaerolineales bacterium | reverse complement strand
ATCAATAATAACCCCGGCCAGGGATACCGTTACGCCTGGTCGGGGCTGGAAATGTTCCACCCGGATGTTGGAAGCCAGGTTGCCGAAATGATCGATATGGATAATCTGGCCGCGTAAACTCTGGGCGGTGCGTTCCGGACGTGGCAGATCCAGGCGGACCGGGTCTTCAAAGTACGTACCGAGCTGCCATATTGGGACGCCAATTGCCAGGTGAGCGGCTGTCGGGGCAAAAATATCCCGCCCGTGGAAGACATGGCTGATCTCTGGTAGCCAGAAGTTCGGCCGGTCGAGGTGATAGAAGACCGTCTCAGCGCCCAGGCTTTCAGAGCGCTCAAGCAACAAGGTCAAGGTTCCGTTGTCTGGGCCAACATAATATTGATTGCCCAAGCGCGCCGCCATTGGGCGACGGGAGGTACCCACCCCTGGGTCAACCACCACAACATGAATCGTCCCATCCGGAAAATATGGTGCTGAGCGCAGCAAAATTAAAGCTGCTTCAGGGATATCTTGGGGAGGAATCAGGTGACTGATATCGATCACCTCGGCATGCGGAGCAATCCCGGCAATCACGCCCTTCATGACGCCAACGTTGCCATCTTTGAGGCCAAAATCTGTCATCAGGGTGATGATGGTCAAAGCTATATTCTCCTCCACCGAAAATATAGCACGCGTGGCGGATGGCGTCAATAAAAAAGGCCTGTGATAGAATCGGTTAGTTTCCCAATGCAACATTATCAATAAGGATGCATCTAAATGAGTGAAGGATTATCAATTGAAGCCCTGCGAGCCAGGGACCGGGCAGAGTACGCCCGGTTGGTTGAAGCAACCTCAGGCAGTATCTATCGCCTGGGACTTAAAATGCTTGGCAACTCGCAGGATGCCGAAGATGCGCTACAGGAAACCTATCTCAAGGCCTACCGCGCCTTACCAAATTTTGATGGTCGCTCGACCCTCTCAACCTGGTTATACCGGATTGCCACAAACGAGGCTTTGATGATCTTACGGAAGCGAAAGGCGCCCCTGGTTTCGATTGAGGAACCGTTGGAGGTCGAAGAGAATGACCAGGAACCGCTCGAAATTATTGATTGGTGCTGCCTTCCCGAAGCTGAAATGCTTTCCAGCGAGGCGCGCGCCCACCTCGACCGGGCAATCGAGCTCCTGCCGCATAGCTTGCGAATTGTCTTTCTGCTGCGCGATATCGAAGGACTCTCCACCCTGGAAACCGCCCAGGTGCTCAACCTGAGTGAAACAGCCGTCAAGACCCGCTTATCGCGCGCCCGCCTGCGTTTGCGCGAGTTGCTTACCGGTTATTACGGTGAAGTCGTCCGCCAGCGCCAGTCAGAGCAGGCCGCTGAAGGAGAAATGTAAAAATGGAACATCACGGCTGCCGCCACTTACTAAACTCTTTGTCTGCTTACATCGATCACGATCTCAGCCAGGAACTGTGCGACGAAATTGAGCGTCACCTGGCAGGATGTGAAAACTGCCGGATTGTGATCGACACCCTGCGAAGAACTGTCGAGCTGTATCACGATAACAGTACACCGGCCACCCTGGCGGATGACGTCCGCCAGCGCCTGTATATGCGCCTGGAATTGGAAGATTATCTGAAAGACAATTAACCCACAAGAGAATGGCCAGCCAAAAGAGATAAGAAACGCATCTCTTCTGGCTGGCCATTTTCCTTTTTCTGAAACCTTTTCGCTGTCTGTGCATCTAAGTGGGTATGGCTGAGCAAGAAATCCATCTTCTAGAAATGGAAGAGCCGCCGAAAATCCTCCACGCGGGCGATCTTTGCCCAGGCTGCGCTGAGGACCGGCTGGACTACGATGGACTGCTTAACCTGGTCTGTCCAAGCTGCGGTTATATGCAGAGCGGCTGTTATACCTGATAAGATCATAAATTGCCCGGTTCGGGCAAACGAGGAGATGAACAAGGTGACCGAAAAATTATTGAACGAGAATATCCAAAAGCAAGTCAGAGAAGCCTTT
>JAYRWF010000530.1:0-4169 GCA_041918195.1 Anaerolineales bacterium | reverse complement strand
TTGGCAGGGCAGTAAAAATATATCCAACAAAAAAGCCAGGGGTGCGAAGCGCTTCGCACCCCTGGCTTTTTTGTTGGATATATTTTTACTGCCCTGCCAACAGGGCGATTAAGCGCTGTTTTACTGCCGGCCATTCGTCATTCAGGATACTGTAGTAGACCGAATCGCGCTCCACCCCGGCTGGCGTGATCAGGTGCTTGCGGAGCACACCTTCCTTCTGAGCACCGATCCGCTCGATCGCACGCTGTGAGCGCAGGTTACGCGAATCTGTTTTGAATTGCACCCGGATGCAGCCCAGGCGCTCAAAGGCATGTTCCAGGAGCAGGTACTTGGCCTCGGTGTTCACGGGGGTGCGTTGAAACTGGGGGGTATACCAGGTCCCGCCAATTTCTAAACCACGATGCTGGGGACGAATATCCATGTAGCGCGTAGCGCCGATCGCCCGGCCCGTCTCCTGGTGTAATACAGCAAACGGTAGATCTGTGCCGCGACGTTGATATTCAAGCAGCATGTCCACCCAGGCGGCCATTGCAACCACCCCTCGCATTTCGCCGTAAAGCATAAATTCCCAGATCGCCTTATCCTGCCCAGCCAAGGCCAGGTCAGGTACGTGCTCACGGCTGAGCGGCTCCAACCGGATCACCCGACCAACCAGGGTGACCGGCTCGACAACTAAGTTGAGTTCTTGATCTTTCATCGGTCCTTATTCCTAAAACAGATCTACACTGAGGAGAATATTGTATCGTTTCTGTTAAACCTGGGCAAGGCGGGAAGTGCGCCAGTTGGAGAGTTAATAAGATATAATTCCGCACAAACGATCTAAAAAACAACACTGCAACGCTGTCATATTCTGTAACTAATTTGGCTTATTTTATTCGGGTTGTGGAGTTTTCTCATGGAAATCGGTCTGGTCCAACGAATTAATATCGACGATGAAATGCAACAAGCTTACCTGGATTACGCGATGAGCGTAATCGTCGCCCGCGCCTTGCCCGACGCGCGCGATGGCTTGAAGCCGGTCCACCGGCGCATTCTATATGCAATGCACGATATGGGCCTGCGCCCGGATACCCCAAATAAAAAATCGGCCAGAATCGTCGGTGAAGTGCTGGGTAAATATCACCCGCACGGGGATATGGCGGTTTATGAAGCCATGGCGCGCATGGCGCAGGATTTTTCAATGCGCTACCGGTTGGTGGATGGACAGGGCAACTTCGGTAGCGTAGATGGCGACGCGCCGGCGGCAATGCGTTATACCGAAGCGCGCCTGGCTGCAGCGGCCAGCCAAATGCTGGCTGACATCCAGAAAAACACGGTCGATTTCGAACCGAACTTTGACGGTACGTTGAGCGAGCCGCGTGTGCTGCCCAGCATGGTGCCAAACTTATTGGTGAATGGCGCGACCGGCATCGCGGTCGGCATGGCGACCAGCATCCCCCCGCACAACCTGAGTGAGGTCGTCGACGCAATTCATTACATGCTGGAGAAATGGGACAAGCTGGATGACATCAGCGTTGAGGACCTGATGGCCTTTGTGCAGGGGCCAGATTTTCCAACCGGGGGGATTATCATCCACGAAGAGGAGAGCGATGGGCTGATCAGCGCCTACAGCACCGGGCGTGGCCGGGTGACCCTGCAGGCCAGCGCGCACCTTGAGGAGATGGAACGTGGTCGCAGCCGGATCATCATTACCGAGCTGCCCTACATGACCAACAAATCCTCGCTGATTGAGCGAATCGCCAGCCTGGTACGGGAAGAAAGGCTGGAGGGGATCGCCGATCTGCGGGATGAATCGGATCGCCAGGGGATGCGGATTGTGATCGAGCTGACGAAAACCGCTGACCCCCAGGCAGTCTTAGGCGAGCTGTATAAAAGCACCCCGATGCAGACTACGATCAGCATGATCATGCTGGCTCTGGTCGATGGTGAGCCACGCCACCTGAGCCTGAAGCAAGCGCTGCGGGTGTTTATCGAACATCGCCTGGAAATTATCCGTCGGCGAAGCGAATTTGACCTGGAGAAAGCCCGCCAACGAGCGCATATCCTGGAAGGGCTGCTGGTTGCGCTGCACAACCTGGACGAAATCATTGCCCTGATCCGCAAATCGCCAGACGCCGATGCCGCCCGCGACCGCCTGATGAAACGCTTTAAGCTCACCCAGATCCAGGCCCAAGCGATCCTAGATATGCCACTGCGTCGCCTGGCTGCCCTGGAACGCAAAAAGATTGAGGAAGAATACAAAGAGCTGCAAGCGATAATCAAAGGATTAGAGGAATTGCTGCGCTCGCCGAAGAAAATGCGCCAGGTGATCGACCAGGAGCTTCAGCAGGTGAAAGAAACCTTTGGTGACCGCCGGCGGACGCATATAGCCCAGGTGAAAGCCGGTGCTGCAAAGATCACCCTGCTGACCGCTTCTGATCTGAAGCCAGAAAAGAACGTCTGGGTTTCGGTATCTGCAGATGGCCTGATCGCCCGCAGCCTGGAGGATCAACCACCCAAATTGAGCGGGGTCGAAGCGCCGCGCTGGATCATCCGGGCCAATACCCGCGGCACACTGTATCTGGTCACCGAGCAAGGAGAAGCCGCGGCAATCCCAGTTCATTCTTTGCCAGAGGCAGAAAGCCCACAGAGCGGCTCGCCGGTGCGTAAAGTCTCGCCGATCAAGGAAGGCCAGGCGCTGGCAGCGCTGTTTGCCCTACCCCCGAAAGAGCGGGATTCAGAAAGCAGCGAGGAGGGCTACGTCCTGACAGCAACACGCCAGGGAATGATCAAGAAATCCGCCCTGGCAGAATTGCCCGGTCCTTCGGCCTCTACCTTTATACTGGCGCGCGTGAACCCGGGCGACAGCCTGGGCTGGGTGGTGCAAACCAGCGGGAAAGACGAGCTATTGCTGGTTAGCACGTCTGGGATGGCAATCCGGTTTAACGAGGAAGAAGTACGCCCAATGGGGTTGGTGGCTGGCGGAGTGATGGGAATAAAGCTGCAAACCAGCGATGAGCTAAGCGCGGCGCTGGTCCTGAATAGCCCTGAGCGCAACTGGGAAGTCTTCCTGCTGGCCAGTGATGGCAACGCGAAACGCACGCCGCTGGATCAATTCTCGCTCCAGGGGCGCTATGGCCAGGGGCTGATCGCCTGGAAACTTCCAGCAGGAATCCAGGTGACCGGCGCTGTCGCCGGAAAAGGCGCCCAGAGCTTGATCGCATTCACCGCCCGAGGCGCGGCGAAATTAATCCGCACTACAGACGCCCCATTAATGAATCGCAGTGCACGTGGTCAGCTCATCACGGAGCTGAAAGGCGGAACACCGGTTCAAGCTATTTGCCTGGTGGAAAACCTGCCGGTAGATCCAAAAGCCAGGACAAAAACTGCGCCGAAGGCCGGCCCTGAAACGCCTGCTAAAGCTGCATCTACGCGCAAGGCAGAGACCAAACCAGCCGCGAAAGCGGCCACGAAACCAGTCGTCAAAAGCGAAGCGCCAGCGCCCGCCACGACCAGCCGCAAGAGCCCGGCCAAAGCGGAGGCCAAACCGGCAGCAAAAGCCCCGTCGAAACCGAACGCTAAAAGCGAAGCGCTAACGCCCGCCAGGACCGCCAGCAAAAGCCCGGCTAAAGTGGAGACCAAACCGGCAGCAAAAGCCCCGTCGAAACCGGCTGCCAAAAGCGAAACGCCAACTCCCGCTAAGACTGCCAGCAAGAGCCCGGCCAAAGCAGAGACCAAGCCAGTGAGAAAAACTAGCTCATCCTCCCCGGCAACGACTGGTGGCAAGACGGCAGCCAAACCAGCAGCCGAGCCAGCCGGAAAATCGGCCACAAAGACACCTGCCAAGAGCAGCCCTGGCTCAACCGCCAGGACAAAAAAAGCAGGAACGGCTGTCACTAACTCTCCGGTCAAACCGAGCGCTGTAACCCTGCCCTTACCTGGAATGGAGAGCGGCGAGCAAACGAAATCGGCGGTGAAAAAAACCACCGCCGGGAAGACGACGCCAGCGCCCAAAAAGCCAGCTGCGAAGAAACCCGGAGCTTAAGTCACGCTATATACAGAATAGTGGTAAGCGATCTTATTTTTGACCATACCAATCGTGTCGCTGCCGTTTTGCACGCTGCCAAGCTGGGATTTGGCTGTCCAGGTCAGGTGGCGAACGCTGCCCGTGCCGGAATAACTGGTTAGCG
>JAYRWF010000529.1:0-6619 GCA_041918195.1 Anaerolineales bacterium | reverse complement strand
CGGTCGCCCGTGGCATAACGGTCGCCAGCCAGGGCAGCCAGAGCTTGGACGCTACCCTGGTGACCCGTGAGCGTGCGCAGGCATTCGCCATTCGTCAGCTGCCAAACTTTGAGCGTTTGGTCACGGCTGCCCGAAAGCAAGAATTTCCCCCCACCGAAGAGCGCCAGGCTGGTGACAATGTCGCTATGGCCGCTGAGGGTTCGTTCCACTGCTCCTGAACGAGCATTCAGGATTTGGATTGCCCCGCTTTCTTTATCCATCAGCTTTTCGGCAGGAGCTACATAGAGCTTTGAACCATCCGGGGAAAACACAACGGCACTCACCCCACGTTCGTAATTCTGAAAGCTCCGGATGGGTTGGCCGCCTTTAACCTGCCACAAGCGAAGAAAACTATCTGCATCTTTGTCTGACAGGTAACCACCCTTACTGGCAGTCGCCAGGATGTCACCCTGCGGGGAGAAAACTGCCAGTTGAACCGGCCGGCGGTGCCCTTCGAGCTTGACCGTGCAGGCGCCGCTGCGCGGCTCCCATAACCGAACAACCCGATCACTGCTGACGCTGGCGACCTGGCTACCATCCGGGGAGAATGAAACGAAATTCACCACCTCGGTATGCCCGGTCAAGGTTTGAGCCATCCAGGCTGAACGCAACCCGACTCGCCTGGCCGCCGGGGACAGTTTTCCCAACCGATCCAACAGGGCCGTGGCTTTCTCATAGCCTGGGATCTCCTGCGCCTGGCGTAAACTGAGATAGGCCGGTTCAAAACTCCCCGATTGCAGGTGTCCATCGATCCGTTCAAGTAACTCGGCCATCCGGTCTTGGCGTTGGAGCGTCTTTTCAGCCGACACCGGCACCGAGACCAGGAAGTCGCAGGAGTGAAGCGGCAGGAACTGGGTCGAATAGATCCGTACCGAGCAGTCCAAGCTAGCGGAATATGCCAACATACCATCTTGAGAGAATACTACTGAGCGAACCGAGTTGGTATGATCGCTAAACGTACGCAGGCATTTACCGCTCTCCAGGTCCCAAAAGCGCACCGTGCGATCCTCGCTGCCCGAAATTGCAAAACGCCCATCAGGGGAGAAGTCCAGACTGCGCACTGCTGCACTATGGCCATAGTAAGTTCGAATCATTTGGCCTGAATCCAGGTCCCATAAGGCCATGGTTGCATTCTCCGAACCGGAGAGCAACCAGCGGCCATCCTTCGAGACCGCCAGGCAGTGCACCATGCTGTCCGGGCCTTTCAGCGTGCGCAGGCCGCGCCGGGAATTTAGGTCCCAGATCTTGATGAATTCATTGCTATCGCTCCAGCCACTCGAGATCGCTCGCCGGCTATCTTGGGTAACAACCAGGCTGGTGACCGCGTGGAGATGGCCTTCCAGCGTACCAGCCAGCTTGCCGGTTTTGGGATCCCAGAGGTGGATGGATTGAACTTCCCGAATAGCCCACATTTCATTTAATGCTGATATGACATAGCGACTGTCGGGAGTGACTTCCAAAACTGACAACACTGCGGCGTTACTCCCACTAACCTTCTCGTCCGAGATCCTGCCCAGGTATTTGCCAGAAGCGGTATCAAAGGCTTCGATCCATTCAGCCAAGGAACCGCACAAGACGGTGCTCCAATTCGGCATGATCCCAAGGCTGAAAATCTCGCCATGATTGACCTCGACCAGGTAAGATTGGGCGATCTGCTTGGAGTGCAAGTCGTACAAGCGGACCGTTTTATCCAGGCCACCGGTGAGTAAAAAGCGACCATTGGGAGACAAGCGCATGCAGTAGAGCCCATTGGGGGTCTGGAGAACTTCTTTAAGACGAATATCTGTGCCCGGCCGGGCCGAGATTGGCTTCCCACCCAGCTTGGCGGCTTTTTTCCCGTGTTGGTCAGCCTGTTCGAGGTCGCCGCGCGCCCGGCTGAGTTGAGCGAGGGTCGTCCAATACCCAGCGCGCTCGCCATACAGCCGGTCCAACTCGGCGACGCTTTGCCAGAAGCGCAGGTCATCTCTCCGGCCCTGGTTCCATTCCCAGTACCCAAGATTGAAAGTCGCTTCCAGGTGAGTCGGGTTATTCCGCAGGGCCTCCTCCCATGCGCCCAAAGCGGCCTGTGCACGGCCGAGGTCTAAAAAGCTTAACGCCTTATTGTTTAAGCTGTCTGCTCGCAGATCTACCGATTTCGGCGCCCGGCGGGGGTACGGCTTGCCAACCTGGCGCTGGTAAATCCCCTGCAATTTTTCCGCCACCTCCAACCGGCTGCGCGGGCGTGCCTCGGGCGCTTTTTCCAGACATTGGCGGAGCAAATCCACCAGAGCAGGCGGCATCATCGGCAGATCTCGGACAGAAGCCCCACTGCAGGTATATTCTTCCAACGCCTCCGCTGCGGCTGTCCCACGATACCAGGTGATTTCCCCGTTGAACATTTCAAGCACCGAGACCGCCCAGCTCCAGATATCCGTTTTATAAGAAAGACGCTCACTGCGCGCCTGCTCTGGCGAGCAGTAGGCCGGGGTGTAGCCGCCACTGCTAACCAGCAGGCTGCCTTCATCAGCCTGTTCCAACCGCTCTTCCTGGTCCAGGGTCATCGCTGGACCGGGAAGCTGACGAGCTTTGGAAAGTCCAAAATCGCCGACTTTTGCCACCCCATCCAGAGTCATCAAGACATTGCCGGGCTTGACGTCCTGGTGTACCAGGCGCTTCTGGTGGGCATAATCCAGGCCCCAGGCAAACTGGATGGCAATATCCAGGATGCGCTCGAGCGCCGGGGTTTGCCCGCCAGCGTAAAGACGGTGATCGTCGATCCAGGATTTCAGGCTGCCGCCCTCGACCAGCTCGGCGAAGGTATGCGGGAAATTATCGATCGAGCGTACGTAATAACAAGAAACAATGTTCGGATGCAGGCCAAGATCGATCCATTTCTCGGCTTCGGCGATAAAAGAGACCTTGCTGGCCTCTTCCAGCTCGAGCGGGCGCTTAACCGCCAGGTCGATATTCCAGGCTTTGTGATGGACGCGGTAAACTTTTCCAAACCCGCCCCGGCCGAGCTCGCCGGCTACCTCGTACGTATCCAGGATGACCATTCCAGGCTGCCACTCGCCTTTCCTAGTGGAGGGTTTCGGAACACTTTTGAGGTTCACCGGCGAGACCGGGTTAGCAACCTGGGTGAAGTCTTCGGCAGGGGCGCTCCCGGCTTCGAGCGGGCCGCCGCAGGCTGGGCAGATGGCTATATTCGGGTGCGAAGGTTGAAATAGTTCTCCGCAGATGATGCAATAAGCTTCGCTCATAAGGCCTCCAACACCTGCTGCAATGCCTGGCGGAATTCGGCGATGGTCGCGAATCGTTCTCCAGGATGTTTACTGACTGCCCGATCTATCACCACTGCCAGCCGCGCTGGTATTGCTGGCTGGCGATCTCGAATGGCTACTGGCTCTGGCTTTGTCAGCAACTCAGCCAACCTGTCGATATCGGTAGAATCCAGATCATCCGGAAGCTGCTGCGAGATGCTTCCGACGAGGAGCAGATAGAGCAATTGCCCAATAGAATAGAGATCCCAGGCTGGTTCTCGCCGGTTAGTGCCGAGGATTAATTCGGGAACCAAGTAAGGCAAGGAAGCCACATTAACCCAAGGAAGGTCGCGTTCCGGATCATTGCAGGCAAAGGAATGAACATAGCTGGGGCTGAAATCTCCCAGGCAAATCTTCGGCCTGGCGAAGTCCCGATCTTGGAACAGGATGTTGCCCGGGTGAAGATTGGCGTGAGTAAAACCCAACGAATGAATCTGTTCTAACCCGTCGAGCAGCTTGAGCCCGACGGTCACGGCTGCTTGAGGAGCTAAAATCCCTCCAGGGCGAGTTTTCACCAATTCACTTAATGGATCTTGAATAAATGCTGAAGCGGCCAGGACCGCACCAGCGTCTGAAGCGGTTTGAATGATCCGGGTGCAATTCGGATGGACAATCGTTGCGAGCCGCTCCCAATCGGCCAACAAATGTTTCGTGCTTTGCTCTCGATCTCGCCAGAAATAGACGCGGCGAATCGCAGCCACTCGTCCCGTGGATGCCTGCCAGCCAAGGACAGTGGAAGCCAAGCCACCACCAAGACCCTGGTATTCCACGAAACCCATTTCATTAATCCGATAGGATTGGATAGGAAACTGCTTCCAGGAGCATTCCGGGCACCAATAAATCACATCTTCGCCCAACTCAACTGCGCGACCATCGCTGTTCGCCAGGTCACTGATATCCACGCCGCAGCGGGCACAGTGAACGGTTACGCGCGGGAAATATCCCCCGTTGCTGCGCAGGATCGTATCCGCCTCTCGTTCACCCGTTAATGGCAACCTGGTGACCTCAGTTGCCTGGCTGCTTTCCAGGGCAGAAAGGAGCGCTTGTTTGAACTCCAGGGCAGTCTGGTAACGATCGTCAACCATCCGGCAGACAGCTTTATCAATCACCGCAGCAATTCCTTCTGGCAGGTCCGGTAAACGTTGACGGATAGGTATCGTGTTTTCCCTTAATAGAACCTTAACCGGTTCATCTCGCCAGAGTCGGGCATTTTCTGAACGACAGGGAAAAGGGAACGGATAACAACCGGTTAGCAGGTAATACAGCGTTGCACCGATCGAAAAAATATCAGTCGGGGGTTTAACATGCTTGAATTGAGTGACCTGCTCTGGCGGCATAAACGGGAGGGTTCCGGCAAAGACACCTTCTATCTCAAAATCGTTGTCAGCATTTTCGAAACGCTTCATCAGGTCGAAATCAGACAAGCGAGCCAGGGTTGATTGGTCATCTATTTTAACCAGGATGTTTAACGGTTTTATATTCCGGTGAACCAGCCCTTTTTGATGCAGGTAATCCAGGCCATCCAGGATCTGGAGGGTGATCTCGACAGCTTGCTCAAGCGAAAGCACACCTGCCTGCCGTTCCAGGTAAGTTTCCAGGTTTGTTCCAGGATCTAATTCGTAAACCAAATACACCCAACCTCCCACCTGACCATCATCAAAAGGCAACAGCAGATTCGGGTGATCCAATTCTCGCCAAGATTGGAAATAATAAAAACTTGCTTGAGGGAAATGTTTTTGATAATTTTCGATATCAAAGGCTTCCAGCCTCACCACCCGACAGGTTGGCTGGTGCCAGGCATGGTAATAGGTTTCAATTGGACTTCCTCCCAGGCGCTTCAAAGGGCGGTATTCTCCAAAAACTGGTTCGGATGGTAAGAGTCTTTTTTCGGCACAGGCGAGGCATAAGTAAGAAACTAAATCCTTTAACCCATCCGCTCGCCCATCCCGATCAGCATTGAAAGATACATCCCGACCGCATTCCTGGCAGAAAAACAGCGCTTCAGAATGATAACTTCGTGGCGCGGTTTCAGATTCCCGGGCTAGCTCTGGTAACGAGAAATATTTTCCGGATAGCTGCCAGGGTGATCGATCCGTGTTTCCATAGCGAAACCAGTTGTTGGGATCGCCAAATTCGGGCAATTGCTTCGGAGGCAGGTTTTTTCCGCGAAAATCATACGGCGCATAACTCGGCCCGCCAACCAGGGCGATCCCAATGTCCCCAGCGACCCAGACTAAATGGCGATCGAGATCGACCCGGATATCATGGACGCTCATAAAATGGGAAGACACCTGGCCGACTGAGAAACCCGGGTCCTGGTAGGATGGCAAGGGTACGAAATACGCCTGGGCAACTTGAGGATCCTGCGGGTGCTGGTTCAAATAAGTCAACCCGAGATTAAAGCGGGCCCAGGCACTCTGTGGGTAATTGCGAACAGCTTGCTTAAATTGCCGCGCCGCCTGATCAAAGTCTCCCAATTCGAAATACCAGATGCCCCGATGGAGCAAGTAATCCAGTTTTTCAGGTTCCAATTGCGGATCCATCCAGCCATACTGATATTTTTCCCCACAGATGTGTTGATAGATATCCTGCAGCTTTCGTGCGATCCAGTCCATGCTCTCCGGGCGTTCAGCGGGGTCTTCCTGGAAGCAGCGGTGCAGCAATGCCGCCAGCCTGGCCGGCATGACCGGTAAATCCGGTTCTACCTCGTCCTGTTCAAGGTATGCTTCAAGCGCTTCCGGTGCCGCAATACCGCGAAACCAGGTGATCTCCCCGGTAAACATCTCCAGCAAACTGACTCCCCAGTTCCACAGGTCGCTTTTCCAGGAGATTGGTTCATTCCGAGATTGTTCCGGAGAAGCGAAGGCCGGGGTATAACCCCGACAGGGAACCTGAGCCTGGCCATCGGGTAGGACCTGCGACAACCCGAACTCGGCGATGCGCACCTGGCCATCCTTTGTAAGCAAGATATTCACAGGTTTAATGTCGCCATGGACGATGCGCGCCTGGTGGATCCAAGACAAGCCCCAAGCAGACTGGAGAGCGATGGTTAAGATGCGTTTCAGGGCGGCTTGCTTGCCAGACGAGTATAAAACCCGCTTTTGGATCGCCAGAGAAAGATCCCCACCTTCAGCCAGTTCAGCAAATATGAGCGGTATCCCCTGCCAGAGACGCGCTTGTTCGATTTGCAGCACATGTGGCGAGCGGTGCAATCGAAAAAATATTTCAGCTTCGCTGAGCACCGCTTCCAGGCTGGCGGTGGAACCAGTCTCAAAGCGGGG
>JAYRWF010000528.1:0-1865 GCA_041918195.1 Anaerolineales bacterium | reverse complement strand
GGGCCGTAGAACAGGCTCAGGCTGGGCAGGGACAGCAAACGCTCGACCAGGTAGGGGGTAGGCGGGCGCTCGCGGTAGGCGTCGGCCAGGGTTTTGAGCGGCGACCAGCGTGAAGTGGCGCGCAGGTCAATGGTGGTCTCTTCTCCATCGGCGCGGATGCGCAAAAGCGCTTTCAGAAGCTGGCGGGCCAACTCCGGCTCCAGCCTGGCCAGCTCGTCCAGCTCGGCCTGGCTGATCAACTCCTGCATGTTTGTTTAATCCATTGGATCTCCTCCCAGCCTGCGAATCAAGCAACTGATTCTATCTGTGCGGGTGTGCGTTGCATGGCTTGAAACTAGCACAATTGTTCGAATAATAAAAGAGATAGAAAATGTATTCAATGTATTAATTGCAGACAAATTTTTGGGGGTTCGCGGGTGGGAATTGCGCATAGTAATCTCTGCGATACGATCTGCTTTCCAGCATGCGTTCGGTTTACCAGGCAGGGGCGGGTCAGATCGATTCCGGCGGTAGCCAGGCGGTTTTGCCCAACTTTTCCAATGCCCAGATCAAGGCCGATCTCAGTGGCCAGTATCTGGTAGAGCAATGTTTTAACGCAAACTCCCCAGCGCCGGTTTCTGCGCTGGGGAGGGTCAGGGTGGGGTAATCCAGGTTGCGGAAGGTGGAATCAGGTCAGCCTGGTTCCTTTACGCAGGGCTGCCAATTCCTCCAACTTTCTTCTCACGCCGGCTTCGCGCAACCAACCGAAACCGGCGACCCCCAGGCAGCCCATCAATTCTTGAAACTCCGCTTCGCTCCAGGCGGCTTTCCCTTGCCGGCTGAGCGCCAACGTGACTTCTCTTGTCGTCGGGTTGCGACCTTGCGGCAGCCTCCCCGCATAGGGGGTGTGCAAGGTAAGAAAAGTTTCCAGGTAAGGACGCGCGCCCTCATCCCAATCGGCGGGTTCCGGGAAGGCATAATCCCAGTTTAAAGCCCACACCATCAGTGTGTTCTCCTCGCCGCCCGTGATCACCTGGTCTCCGTCCGGCGTGAGGGCCAGGGCAGACACCTTCCCTGAGTTGGTTCGGAGTATCTGGAGCAATTTCCCATCTGCCAGGTCCCAGATCCGCAGGCTGTTATCCCAACTACCTGTAATGACCCTCCGTCCGTCTGGAGTGATCATGATTTTGTTTACCGGACCGCTATGACCCTCCAGGCGATGCAGGCATTTGCCATTGGCCAGCTCCCAGATGAACACAGACGAGTCCGTGCTGCCCGTTAATACCCGCTGCCCATCGGGAGTGATGGCGATAACTTCGACGGTTCCTCCGGGGTGTCCATCCAGGGTATGCTGGCATTTTCCGCTCTCAAGGTCCCAGATTCGGATCGTATTACCGCTGCTGGAGACCACTTTGCGTCCATCTGGGGTGATCGCCAGTGTGTCTACCCCGCCGGTGTGCCCCTCCATGACGTGCAAGCATTGGCCGCTTTCCAGATCCCAGGCCCGCAGGCTCTCATCATAATCTTCCTAGCCAACCGAACCGCCTGAGAGTACCGTGCGCCCATCTGGGCTGATGATAATGGTTTTGATCCATTCGGTATGTCCCTCCAGGATCTGCCGGCATTCACCCTGGTCAAGCTCCCAAACCCGCAGCGTTGTGTCGGTACTGCCCGAGACGACCGTTCGCCCATTCGGGCTGATCGCCAGGCTCTTCACTGCTTCGCGATGTCCCTGCAGGGTATGTAGGAGCATACCGCTTTCCAGTTCCCATACCCGCAGGCTCGCGTCTTCACACCCGGCGATCAGTTTCTTCCCATCCGGGCTGATCAGGAGGGCATTCACGCTTCCAGCCTCACCCTGCAGGGTGCGCAGGCAGGCGCCGCTC
>JAYRWF010000527.1:0-2709 GCA_041918195.1 Anaerolineales bacterium | reverse complement strand
GCGGCGTCGGCTGGGGCCTTGACCGGCGTGGCAGTGTGGATGTGGGCGCAGTGGTGGGCATCGAAGCAGACCGGGCGGACAGTCAAGGGCTCACCGGTTTCGAAGCTGCCAGACGGGCCACGCGTCCACCATACGTACACCGGCGACCAGGCAAAAGAGCTGCTCAAGGCGCTGAATATCTATGACGACTTGAACAAGCTGGATGCCAGTGATCTGCGTGACCCAGACTACCTGGCCCGGCGCGAAGAGTTATTGGATACGCGTTTTGACAAACGCAAAGTGAAGGGGATTCATTACGAAACCCGCAAGAATCCCGCAACCGGCCGGGAAGAGATCATCCCCGAGTCGCTGGTGGTGCTGGTGGAAGAGCCAGAGACCGGGCCGAGCAGCCCAGCGGCGGTGAAAAAGAAACCAGCCAAGAAAGCGCCAACGGGCGGAGCGCAGGCCACTCCACCGGCCAAGCCAGCCGACAGCCAGCCGCCAGCCAAGAAAACACCCCCTGCGGTGGATAAACGTGAGCAGGAGCTCCGCAAGCTGTGGCAGGACCGCCAGAAGGAGCTGAAGGAGAAAACCAAAGAACGCGAAAAGCTGCGCGACCAGGCCCGGAAAGCAGCCGATGAGACCGCCAAGGCTAAAGCGCGGCTGCATGCGGAGGTCGATTCACGCAAGAACCGTGGGATCGTGGATGCAGTCGCTTTCATCTTGTCCGGCTTAATCGAGACAGGGATGTTCGCAACGGGAGCGCCGCCCCAGGCGAGCATACCAGTGAAGTTCGTGATAAACCTCGCCAAGCATTTAGTAAAGGAAGAGTATTCAACTACCAAATCGACCAGGATGGAACACGTCACCAAAACGACCGGGATCAAAGACACGCTTGAGACCGTCTACCCAATCCTTTCCAAACTCCCCAGCGGCCTGGTCAAGGATATCGCTCAATGGACTTTGGAGAAAATTGAGATCGTAAAGGAGAGCTCGAAATCGGACTTATTCCTGCTAGGTCAAGCAATTAAACTATACAACGCCTATCGGGATAATGCCAACCAGACGGTGAAGGTCGATGCACTGATGGCGCAAAAGAACGGTTTTTTTAAAGAGCAATTGAAGATTGAAACCCAGTTTAAAACCGCCGAGATCGAAAGCAAGGCCGCGCGAGTGAAAGTTCAGCGCGCCTGGGAAGCATTGGACGAACATCTGAAGAAAAAAGGAAAACGGTAATATGGAAAGCAGCAAAGTAGCCCTGCGCAGCTACACACGTCACAGCATCGAATCCGCCGCCCAGGAGCTGGTCGAGCAGTACCAGCTCGGCGCAATCGACAGCCATGCCCTGGGCAGCCGGTCCAGCCGGCTGGTGCTGCGCGACCAACTGGGAGCATACTGGGCTTATCATGCCCAGCTGCGCCGCTGGCTGCGCAGCGAAGGAGAAGGCTGGCTGGAGGCCGGCCAGGCGCCGGAGAGACTGGAAGGCCCCGCCGACCTGCCAGTGGACCTGCCGCCAGCCAAAGACGATGAACCCGTTTTGCCCCCCGGCCGGAGTGAAGAAAGGTTGAGCGCGGCGCAACTCCTCGAACGAATTAACCGCCGGATCCTCGAGAGCTATCAGCGCGGCGAGCTGACCTCCCTGGGCGCCGAGGAAGTCATGGCTGAGCATCTCCTGGTAGACCAGCGAGGACGGCTGTGGACGAACGGGGTGCACAGCGGCAAGTGGTACGCCTTCTCGGATGGCGCGTGGAACCTGGCTAGCCCGCCGCCCGCCGATCCGGAGTTGCTCGAGCTGATCCAGCCCGGAGAAAATTGCCTGCACTGCGGCCAGCCTTTGGAAGGCCAA
This sequence comes from Anaerolineales bacterium, assembly GCA_041918195.1. Taxonomy (GTDB): domain Bacteria; phylum Chloroflexota; class Anaerolineae; order Anaerolineales; family UBA4823; genus CAZAGA01. The sequence continues at coordinate 884 of JAYRWF010000527.1, read as the reverse complement.
CCGGTCTGCCCGAGCTGCGGAGAGCTGGTCCTACCTCGGCTGGACTTTACATCTCCAGGAGCGCTGGAAAACCTGAGCCATTATTTCCGCGAGGTAGCCGGCAATTTACCCGAAGCAGTAGCCACGGACTGGGAGCCACCAGCCTGGTACCCGGCGGCAGTCCTGGCGGATGGGCTGGTTTGCCCGGTATGTGAAAATGAGAACCCGGCAGCGAGCAATTTTTGCAATCGCTGCGGCCAGCCCCTGGCCAACCTGCGGTTAGAAATGCCGGCCGGAGCGGATGCCCGGTTCTGCTCCAACTGCGGGGCTGCCATCCAGCCGGGGAAAAAATTCTGTACGAACTGCGGTACTCTGCTGAAAGGCTGAGAGAGCGATGGAGCTCCTGGCCCGTTTATTCAGCCTGGCGTCGATCCCACTGTTCATCCTGGGTTTCGGAAGGATGATCCGGCAGGTCAACCGCGAGCAAGCGCTGAGCCAGCGCGGCCCGCTAGTTAACCTGGTCATCTCGCCGCTCTTGCTGGCCTTTAATGTGATCGTCTTACGCCAGGCCCAGGTGAATGCAATTGGGCCGCTGTTCTTGATCCTGGGAATCGGCTTTGGCCTGGCCTGGGGCTTGAGCACGCGCTTGAGCCTGCGCGATGGGTCGGTGATTGGCAAGCAATCCGCCCTCCACCTGGTGTTTTGGGCCTTCTCGCTGGCGATCTCCCTATTGCTGGTAGTGGTTGCCCCGGCAAGCTGGGTGGTAGGCGGTTTGGTTTTGATGTTCTTCAGCACAGGGACGACGCTGGGAACCAGCCTGAACTTACTGGTGCGAATGCGCCGCCTGGAAGCCGGATAATACTGTCCGGGGGAATCCATCGAAATTCCTCCTTCAGAGCGGCGCT
>JAYRWF010000526.1:0-3149 GCA_041918195.1 Anaerolineales bacterium | reverse complement strand
TTCTCTTTCCCTGGGCCGTGGCATTTAACTACCTTCCATTATTCGCGGTAATGGAAGGCGTCCTGTTCATCCTCATCCTGGTTGCAGGATTGGTGTATGCCTGGCGCAAGGGCGCCCTCGAATGGGTGTAGGAATTTATTGATAGTCGCAGAAGGCTGAAGGAATAATCCCTCAGCCTTTTGTGTGTTATTTTGAAAATGCTGTCAGCTCTGGAATAGGTTATTCCAATTGGGCATTTATCGAACAGGAGTATGATGATGGCAGATCCAATCAACTTGATTGCTCAGTGGCTTCGCAATTTATTTACAGGTTGGGGAATGGTCGATGGGTTGGTTGATGTGATTATGGCTGCCATTGGGGTAGTCGTCCTATGCACCTTTACCCTGGTGATGGCAATTTTCCTGGTGTGGGTCGAGCGTAAGGTTGTCGCCCGTTTCCAGGATCGACTCGGCCCGAATCGCTTGGGACCCTACGGCTTGATCCAACCGTTTGCGGATATTGTAAAGCTTCTTGTGAAAGAAGATACCACTCCAGCAGGCGCGGACCGTTTCATTTATAACCTGGCCCCGATCATTGCTTTGGCTACCGTGCTCTCGTTATGGGCGGTCATCCCGCTCTCGCCTTACCTGGTAGGTTCTAACCTGAATGTTGGCGTACTTTTCATTGTCGCTATTGGCGCGATCAGCACCTTGGGTATTATCATGGCTGGCTGGTCTTCCAATAACAAGTATGCTCTGCTTGGCGCCGCCCGTACGGTTGCCCAGATGGTTTCCTATGAAGTTCCGATGGTTGTCTCCCTCCTGGTCCCAGTTATCCTGGCTCGTTCGATGGGCATCCAGGACATCGCCACAGCCCAAAGCTCGTTTTGGAGCTGGTATATCTTCAGTGTCCCACTGGCCGCGGTGATTTTCTTGATCACCTCAATTGCTGAGATCGGTCGTTCCCCCTTTGACCTGACCGAAGCCGAGTCAGAAATTGTCGCTGGTTTTCATATTGAATACAGTGGGATGAAGTTCGGCCTGTTTTATGCCGGCGAACTGCTCCACGCCCTGACCATTGGCGCGCTCTTCTCTGCACTCTTCCTTGGTGGTTGGCGGGGCCCCTTTGTTGATCAGGTTCCTTTCCTGGGTATTATCTACCTGTTCATCAAGGCCTTTTTCATCTACTGGGTGATCATGTGGATCAAGTACACAGTGCCGCGCATCCGTATCGATCACATGTTGAACTTCAACTGGAAATTCCTGACTCCAGTTTCAATCGCCCTGGTGATTCTAGTGGCGATCATCGATCGCTGGCTCTACAACGCAACCTGGTTTCTTGGGTTGGACCAGTCCTTTGGTCGCGTTGTCTATTGGTTGTTGATGTTGTCGGCGAATATCCTGGTTGCCTGGGTCAGCCTGACGCTTGCCCGCCGGTTTGGCAAGTCCAAGCGCGAGCGCGTGGCAGAGCCGCGTCCGGTTGCCCGGCCGGATAATCCTCCAGCCGTCGATACGCTGTCGGCTGGCGATTAATTATTACGGAATGACATTCCTTAGCTTGAGCTTCGGAGAGTGGCAATGACAATCCAATCCATCTTATTTATCCTGGTGGCGGCAGTTTCACTTGGCGCAGCGTTGATGGTAGTCAGCGTCCGGAACCTGGTACACGCCGCCTTATGGTTGATTTTGACCCTGGCCGGAATTGCTTTCTTGTTTGCTTTTCTTTCGGCTGGCTTTCTGGCTGTAGCGCAGGTCGTGATTTATATCGGCGCTATATCGATCTTATTTATATTTACAATCATGCTGACTCGCAACGTAGCGCTCAACCCCGGCCGGCAATGGAACGCCAGTTGGTTGGGGGCTTTGGTGATATCAGTGGGTATCTTTGCAGCGTTGGTCTTGATTTTGAGCCAGTGGAAAGATATAGCGATGACGGCTCCTGAGTTGCCGGCTGCCTATGACACAATACGCTATCTGGGTGCTTACCTGGTTGCGCCGGAAGGGTACGTTCTGCCTTTTGAGCTTGCTTCGGTGCTGCTGCTGGCAGCGCTCATCGGTGCAATCGTAACTGCCTGGGGACGAAAATAGGAGGCCGAAATGATCCCATTATCCTGGTACCTGATTTTTGCAGCTGCTCTCTTTAGCATCGGCTTGTTTGGCGTGCTGGCTCGGAAAAACGCCATCGCGATGCTGATGGGGGTTGAGTTAATGCTCAATGCCGTCAACGTTAACCTGGTTGCTCTATGGCGTTATCGAGCGCCTGCTGGCATCGCCGGCCAGGTCTGGGCCGTGATTGTGATTGCCGTTGCGGCTGCTGAAGTGGCTGTCGGCCTGGCTCTGTTTATCTCGGTTTATCGCCGCCGCAAGTCTGTAACGGCGGATGATATGGATCTCATGAAGTGGTGAGAGGTAGTTTATGAATATAGATACATTGATCTGGTTTCTTCCCCTGCCGCCGCTTCTGGCATTTTTCTTGATTGTGCTGCTGACCAATCGCAAGAACTGGCTCAGCCACACAATAGCCATCCTGGCGGTCTTGTTGTCCTGGGCAGGTGGAATGTACGTGTTCTTCCAGGCCCTGGGTGTCGAGCACTTAGGTGAACATCCCTTGGGCAAACCGATCAACTGGTTCGCCACCGGTGATGGTTTCTTGCAGGTTGGCGTCCTGATTGACCCACTCTCGGCTGGAACGCTGTTCTTTGTTGTTTGGACTGTATTAATGATCTTCATCTACAGTGTTGGTTATCATAATTTTGGCCAGCCCCAGGGAGATCATGACCGGCCCGGCCTGCCGCCGCACGGCGCAACCGTCAGCGATGCGCATGGACACACCCACAAAGTGCTATCCATTGAGCCGATGTATGCCCGGTTTTTTGCTTTCATCGGTTTGTTTGCCTTTGGCATGCTGGTTTTGGTGCTTTCCGACAACCTTTTGACCCTGTTCATGGGTTGGGAAATTATGGGCCTATGTTCCTACTTGCTAATCGGTTTCTGGTTTGGTAAGCCCAGCGCCCGAGCAGCAATGATCAAGGCCTTTATGACCACCCGGGTTGGCGATGTCTTCATGCTCTTGGGCATTGCTTACCTGTATTCCCAGGTCGGATCGCTGGCCTTCCGAGATATCTTCCAACCGGAGATGTTGGAGAAATTAGGCGCCACGCCGGCGGTGCT
>JAYRWF010000525.1:0-3789 GCA_041918195.1 Anaerolineales bacterium | reverse complement strand
CGGCAGCCGGTCGTTTACTTGACCCCACTTTACCTGGCAGAGCTGAGCGTGTCGGAGCAACTGCGCGAGCTAACCAAAGCCTGGCCGACCCGGTTGAGCGACCTGCCGCCAGCTTTCACAACGATCGATGGTGAGCTTTCCAACGAACAGCAGGCTGCAGTGCACACCGCGCTGGGCAGTCCGTTGAGCGTCTTAACCGGCGGGCCAGGGACTGGCAAGACCACCGCCATACGGGCCTTGATCGGCGCACTGGAGGCGGCGCACAAGCGCTATGCCCTGGCTTCTCCGACCGGCCGGGCTGCCAAGCGGATGTCCCAGGCCACCAGCCGTCCGGCCAGTACCATCCATCGCCTGCTGGGCTTCTCTCCTGGAGAGGGTTTTAAATTTAATGCCAACAATCCCCTGCCAATCGACTTGCTGGTGGTGGACGAAGCCTCGATGCTCGATCTGCTGTTGGCCAACCATTTGCTCAAAGCGCTGCAACCCGGTACGCACCTGCTGCTGGTCGGTGATGTGGACCAGCTCCCCTCGGTGGGAGCTGGGGATGTGCTGCGTGATGTGATTAAGAGCCAGATCGCCCCGGTAACCCGTTTGAACCATATTTTTCGCCAGGCGGCCAGCTCGCATATCATCACCAACGCCCACCGGATCAATCACGGCCAAATGCCCGAATTTCCAACTGGCAGCGAACGGGCCGACTTCTACCTGTTTGCGGTCGAGACGCCCGAAGAAGCCGCGGCCTGGGTTCAGGACGTGGTCTGCAGTCGTATCCCACAGAAGTTTGGTTTTCACCCGCGCGATGAGATCCAGGTCCTGGCCCCGATGTACCGCGGGCCGGTGGGGGTGGATGCGCTCAACAGCCGGTTGCAGGAGAACCTGAATCCGCCATCCTTGATGAAGGCGGAGAAATCATTATTCGGGACGACCTTTCGCCCGGGCGATAAGCTGATGCAGATCCAGAATAATTACGACAAGGAAGTTTTCAACGGCGATATCGGGATTTTACTGGCGATTAACCCAGTTGACCACAGCTTGAGCGTCGATTTCGAAGGCCGGGCAGTTAGCTATGATTGGAGCGAGGCCGATCAGCTGGTCCTGGCCTACGCCGTCTCCGTTCACAAAGCGCAAGGCTCCGAATTTCCGGTCGTTGTGCTACCGCTGGTCACCTCGCATTACCTGATGTTGCAACGCAACCTGCTGTATACGGCGGTGACCCGGGCGCGTAAGCTCTGCGTTCTGGTGGCGAGCAGGCGAGCGATCGGGATGGCGATCAAAAATGACCGGGTCGCCCACCGCTATACTGCCCTGGATTTACGCTTGAGCCGCTGAGCGCTGGTTGTAAGCCCGAATGGCGGCGAAGACGAAGGCGATCACGATCAGGTCAATAAAAATCGCCCACATCGCCGCGCCAGGGCCAATCTGGTCGAAAAGCTGACCGGTTAGCCAGGGCAAGATCATTCCGCCAATGCCAGCCCCGACGAAAAACCAGCTCGTGATCCGTCCGCTGAGCGCCATGCGCTTTTCGGCATAAACCAGCATACTCGGGAACATCGAAGCAGTCGCAAGCCCCAAGCCGGCGGTTCCGATGCCCAGGGCGGCCAGCGAGTCGGGAAAGGCCAGGATCAGGCTGACGCTCAATAAGCAACCGGCCAGGTCAGCAACCAGCATGGATTGAGGCTTGAGACGCGCCGATAACCCAATGCTAATTAATCTCCCGGCGGTGAATAAACCCCAGTAGAGCGAAGTCAGATACGCTGCGCCGGCTGGATCGGCCAGGCCTTTGACAGTGGCATAGGTGAAGACCCAACCGCCGTAGCTGGATTCAGCTCCGACATAGACCACGAAAAATAGCACCATCAGGGCAACCAACCCGGGCTGGGTGATGCTGTTTGGGTTGTTTTGGATTGCTGGCGGCGCTTTTGGGCTGGGCAGGCGAAAGGCGATCAAAGCCATTGGTAGGAGGTAGGCGGCCAGCAGCCAGTAGACCCAGTTGATATCATCGGTACGCAGCAGGGCCTGGGCGGCGATCAGCGGAGCGATCAGCGCGCCGACCCCAAAGAAGAAGTGCAGTGCGTTCATGTACGGCCCGACATTTTTCTGGTGAACCCAGACCAGCAGGGTATTGCCGCCGACGTCGACTGCTCCTTCGGCCAGGCTGACGGCGAATAGCAGCAAGGTGACCAGCCACAACTGCGCTGAAAGCGGGATCAGGGCGACCAGGGCGCCCATGACTAACAAAAGGACGCCGATCAATGGGTGGCCGGGCAACCGGTCATAGGCCCGTCCGCCGCGCAGCGAACCGAGCAAGTAGCCGAGGGCTCGGGCGGTGAACAGGAAGCTGATCTGGCCGATGTCAGAGCCGGTATGTGCGGCCAGCCCGGGCAGGGTTGGTCCAAGCGAGGCAGCGGTCATCCCCAGGCCGATGAAGATGGCAAAGTAGGCTGCGGTCTGGAATGATTTGAGGCGGGATGAAGTAACTGGGTTTTGGATGGTTTCGCTTTGTGGGATTAAGGTCATCGATGAAGCTCTTTCATCTAGTTTGGTTGTTTATTTAAATTCTTCTGGCCCGGGCATTCCCGAAACCAGCCTGGCGGCCTCGCCGTGCAGGTGAGCGAAATTAGCCCATTCGATCAACCGAAAGCGCAGGCCGCTCGGAGTGTGTTCGGTTTCGAGTAAGCTGATCGAACAGTTATGGTTCTCGCGCCCAAGCTGCAGATCGCCGGCGCTACCCGGGCACAGGTCGGGCAAGGTGAAGGCGAACAGCCCGCCATGGCCGATCACCAGTAGATTGCGCCCGTCCTTGCCGGCCAGGATCTGCTTCAGCCCGGCGCGCATCCGCCGGCGCAGGTTGATCCCGTTTTCTCCGCTCGGGAAGCTGGCTTCCAGGTCGCCAGCGTGCCAGCGCTGGATGATCTCGTCGTGGTCGCGCCAATTCTTGGCGCTGACCGGCCGGGTTTCGAGCTCGCCGACGTTGACTTCGCGGAAGGCTTCGAGCACGCTGACCGGTAGGCCCAGGCTCTGGCCAATGATCTCGGCGGTTTCAACCGCCCGGCGCAAGGGAGAGGAGTAGATCTCATGGATATTTTTATCCGCCAGGGCCTGGGCAGTTTGTTCAGCTTGCAGGCGGCCTTTGGGGGTCAGGGGGTAATCGACCAGGCGGTGCGAAAATTCCTTGGTCAGGTTGGCTAGGTTTTCGCCGTGGCGGACCAGGTAGAGACGGTTCATCAAGGTCCTGGCGCTAGCGTGGGGGAGGGATTTTGGTTCAAAGCTACCGCCAACAGGCGCAGGGCGGTGACCTCGCCGCTTTCGCCCAGGGCAGCTTTACGCCGGAGCAAGTTCAGTAAGGCCGGGTAAGGGTCTTGCTCGCCGAGCAGGGCCAGGCGGGCCCGGGCGCGCACCAGGTCGCCAGTGGAGACAAAGGCCAGGGCGGTCAAGGTGCGGTATTGGTCCTTAGCCTGCAGAACCAGGCTATCTGGGTGGGTGTTGGTGGCTTGCGGAGGGTCAATCACCCAGCTATAAGCCAAGCCAAAGAGCAACCCCACGATCAGCCCGGTGAGCAGGTAGAGCGAGCCGGCCGAGCGGTTCAAGGCGCCGCCTCCTGGGTGGCTGTGATGGCTCTTTCGAGGGCGGTTTGCAGGCTGCGCAGGCGTTCAAGGTCCTGGTTGGTGTAGCCAACCTGTTCGGCGAACAAGATCGCCTGGCGGACCACTTCGAGCACCGGTTGGCTGCTGAGCTGGGCCAGTCGGGCGGCGGCGGCCTGGGGGTCCTTTTCCAGGGCAAAGGCCTCGG
>JAYRWF010000524.1:0-2149 GCA_041918195.1 Anaerolineales bacterium | reverse complement strand
GGCCTGCAGCGCCACACGAACCACGTTGTTCTCGGGTTGTTGGGCGGTCAGAGTGGACCCGGCGGTCTGGGTATGGAAGCGCAGCATCCAGGAGGCTGGTTTTTGCGCCTTGAAACGTTCCCGCATGATCTCGGCCCACATCCGCCGGGCAGCTCGAAACTTGGCAACCTCTTCCAGGAAATTGTTGTGGGCGTTGAAGAAAAAGGAAAGCTGCCCAGCGAAGCTGTCCACATCCAGCCCGGCCTCCAGTGCGGCCTGGACATAAGCAATGCCATCAGCCAGGGTGAAGGCGACTTCCTGAACCGCGGTTGAGCCGGCCTCGCGAATGTGGTAGCCGGAAATGCTGATTGTATTCCAGTGTGGCACTTCCGCCTGGCAGTATTTGAATACGTCCGTGATCAGGCGCATAGAAGGGGTGGGTGGGAAAATATAGGTGCCGCGGGCGATATATTCCTTCAGAATGTCGTTTTGAATGGTGCCGCGCAAGTTCTTCGGTTCCACGCCCTGCTTTTTCGCCACGGCGATGTACATGGCCAGCAAAATGGCCGCGGGGGCGTTGATGGTCATACTGGTGGAAACCTTACCAAGCGGGATTTCCTGGAACAAGGTTTCCATGTCCTGCAAGGCCGAGATCGAAACACCGACCTTGCCGACTTCGCCCAAAGCCACAGGATCATCGGCGTCATAGCCGATCTGTGTTGGCAGGTCAAAGGCGACCGACAGACCCGTCTGGCCTTGTCCGAGCAGGTAGCGGTAGCGCTGGTTGGACTCTTCGGCCGTGGCATAGCCCGCATACTGCCGCATGGTCCAGAACCGGCCGCGATACATGCTCGGTTGGACGCCGCGCGTATAAGGATATTGACCTGGAAAGCCGAGTTTTTCGTTGTAATCAGGATCCGGGTCGGCAGGCAGCAAGATGTTGGGTAAGGGGATGCCGGATGGCGTCTTGAAATTCGCTTTGCGTTCCGGAAAGCGCTTCAGGATCGGTCCAAGGACCTGTTCTTCCCATTGTTTTTGATCGTCGTTTAGGGTCATGAAAATCCTCGCTCATTTTGAAGGCATTTTCTACCAGTATACCGTATCCCTCCAACTAGGGTGGAGGACATTCGTACCAGAAAGGCGGTGATGATTTTCCTGTGCCGGGCCGGCTTGGGTTGAGTTAACCACCAATCCGCTTAGTTGGGCTGCAAGGCGTAGTAAAATTCAGTCATGAATATTGGACCAATGGAACTCGTTATTATCTTGGTGATGTGCTTGCCGATCGTGGTTATGGTGGCCATGGCGGTGGTCTTAGTAGCTCGCCGGCGCGATCGTTTCGTTGCTAGCCGGGTTCGCTGCCCCTACTGTGCAGAATGGATCATGCCGGAGGCGAAGGTCTGTCGTTACTGTGGTCGCTCGCTTGGGTCAGAAGGTTAGCATATAGATGGGTGATGGTGCCCGACAGCTTCGCCGTCTGCAGGAAATTGCTGCTTCCCTGCAGCAACGCCCGGACGCCCTGGCATTACTTGGCCTGGGTTCGGTTGGGCGAGATCTGCACCGGCTGGATGAGTATTCTGACCTGGATTTCTTCGTCCTGGTTGAGCTGGGGTCTAAGACTGCTTACCTCAATTCGCTGGACTGGTTGTCCTGCATTCACCCGATTGCTTATGCATTTAAGAACACCGTTGATGGCTACAAGCTGCTATTCGCCGACCGGATCTTTTGCGAATTTGCGGTGTTTGAAACACACGAGCTGGCTGGAATTCCTTTCGCACCTGGCCGGGTAATCTGGAAACGAGAAATCGTTGATGAGTCAATTAGCCAGCCAAAGAATTTCCCGGCTGCAGGCCAACCCAGGGATCCCGATTGGTTGGTAGGCGAAGCGCTAACCAATCTATATATTGGTTTGTGCCGTTACCAACGTGGAGAATTACTTTCCGCACAGCGTTTTATCCAGGGCTATGCGCTAGATCGGGTGATAGAGCTAAGCGAGTATCTGGGCGATCCGGTTATGGTGGAGCGCGATTTTTTCAGTCCTGAGCGGCGTTTCGAGCAACGTTACCCTCAATTCACTAGCCGGTTGGCCGGCTTCAGCCAGGGTTACCTGCGCAGCCCGCAATCCGCGCGGGAAATCCTGGCCTTTCTGAGAGAGCATTTTCAGGTCAACCAG
>JAYRWF010000523.1:0-2820 GCA_041918195.1 Anaerolineales bacterium | reverse complement strand
GCATCTTCGGCGCGCTCGCGCGGAGACGCTTTATAGGAAAGGTAAAAGATTACCAGTAGCAGGATAATTGAAAAAGCCATGAAAATTTAGAACCTCAGTGGATTAATTCGGAAGTTTGAAAGCCTGTTCGAGCCGGATCAGTTCAGCAAGCAGGTGCTTACGAGTGGATGGGCTAAGGCGGGTATCTTGGGCGACTTTGACCTGCTCTTCGCGCGCCGCGCGGACGACGAAAGCCGGGGTAAACATGATCCGGCCAGCTGGAATGACATCGAAATCGTGGGTCTTGGCGGTCAGCGCCTGGTCATCAAAGTAGGGCAGGCTCAAGCTAAGCCCGCGATTGAGGTCATTGGCTGAAGCGCGCTGCTTGATCACCCGGATGATTTCTTCGGTCTCGTATGCTGCCAACGCCCGACCCTGGTTGATTAACTGGCCAAGCATGCCGTAGCGCTTTTCCTGGTATTGAGATTCGACCACCATGTAAGGGGCTAAACCGACCGCTGCATGCAGGATTTCCAGGTAGCGTTGCATTGAGGTGACATGCGCTTCGGCTTCGTTTACCGATCCGACCAGTAAATGCCCCTGGTCATCGAAGGCCACCCATTGGGGCAGGTAAAAGCGTCGGGCGGCGGGGACATACGGCACCAACAGCTCGCCGCGCCCATTTTCGGTCGCCCCTTCTTCGGCGATCGCGTCGGTGGCGGCGGTGAGCGCAGATTCAGGCTCTAGCTCATCCTTGACCGGGATGGTCGGGATTTCTTCGCCTGGGGCGGTCTGGTAGCCCACCGAGCGGCCCGAGGGCAGCATGTTGTGCACCATGTGCAGCGAGGTGGTATGGCGGATCAGCCTGGCAGCGGTTGCCACAGCCGGCTGGTTGGCTTCTTCCAGCTCGGACAGGCGCTGCCGGAAGACCACCCGGATTTCAGCCCGGGTAAGCCGGTCGAACAACCCACCGGCCAACTGCTCGCGCATATCGGCCGGTACCTGGCTGAGCAATGTCTTGCCGCTGGCCGTTTCGCAGACCAGGCGGTCGGGCAGGCTGAAGCGTACCTGTGGTTGGCGCGAAATTAGAGCCTCAGCAATTTGGCTGGCCTGGGATTCAAAAAATCGTTGGACGATCGGCGGTTGGGCCTGGAAGAGCGCCTGCATTGCATCGTAATCCGCTTGCAAGCGGCTGGAAGGATCGATGTCTAGAGATTGCTGGTTTTGGTCAAGCATGAATATATCCTGCTTTCTGGTCGGAGGGTAGCCGGTGAACAACCGTGTTCGATCGAGCTTTAAGAATTCCTTCCAGCCAAGCAATGGTTCGGTTAGGATTGCTTTGCCGGACTGCTCTCCAGCGCTTTCCCGCAGTACTGGCAGAAGCGGGCGCCTTTTGCGCTGACCTGCCCACAGCCTGAGCAGATTTGCTGGTTACGTTTCGGGCGGGCCTTGGTCTTGCCAGGTTTCAAGGCTGGTTCCTTTGCGGTCCCGGCTGGCAGGGCCTTGGCTTTGCGCCTGGGTCTAAGCCTGGCGGCGACCTGCTTGCCCTTCAGGTACGCCTGCTGGTAGGCTGACTTGAGCTGGCTGCCGGAGACATGCCGGCCGGTCAGGTACCACTGCAGGATTGAGTTGCCGACGACCGTCGTCCCAGCGTATGAAACCGCCACCTTGGGGATGATCCCGAAGCCGGGGATCAGGCCGACCAGCATCCGGGCAAGTTGGCGGAAGAGAAAACCAAACCCGAGTACCCCGCTAAACTCGGCCAGGTAATTTTTCCACTCGGTTGAAAAGCCGAACGCCAGGCCGAGCTTATAAGCCAGGAAAGCCTGGTTTTTGGTGAGCAGGATGGTATCGGTGAAAACCAGGGGAATGTTCAGGACTGGCACCACCTCGGCCAGGCCGGTGGCCAGCGAATAGGCCGCATTGGATTGGGCGGCGTCGCTGATCAGGTGGTGAGCGATCGGCAGCCGGAAGAAGGGCAGGTTGCGCCCGAGCGAGAGCAGCCTGTCCGGTAGCATCCGGATCATCAACGGGGCAAATTTGTCGCGCAAAAAAGCCAGATCGCCGGTTGGACCGGCCAGCAGATAGCGGGGTTTCCAGGGCAACACCGGGGGCGGGGTTCGCCCGCCGGCTGGTTGCGTCTCCTGGACGATGTACACCAGCACCCGTTTCCCGGCATCGGCCAACTGGTGGGCCAGGGCTTTCTCGGCTGAAAAATCCGCCAGGCTCCCGTCCAGGAGCAAGATGGTCAGCTCGGCCTGGCGAGCTTGCAATCCCTGTTCCAGGTCGAGCACCAGGATTGGCGTGTCGGTCTCCAGGTCGGGCCGGGCCGGATCGCAGCGCATCTGGCTGGCCAGCTGGTCGCGCCCCAGGGCTGCCGGCCCCACCAGGGCGATCAGGACCTCCTGCTGGGCTTCCGCCGCCAGGGGGCGTAAATCGATTTCAGAGATGATCGTCCAGAAGCTTTGTATCGTTGATAGACTGCCCATGCTGCCTCCCGTTCCCTTTTATTATAAAAGGAAATACATAATAAAACAGGTGAGCGGGCGACGTCGCTGCCCGCTTACCTGTCTTAATGGCCATGGAGCATTTGTTGCTGGTTTCAGGAAACCGTTTAGCTGCTGCTCTCCGCCTTGGCGAGAACTACTTCCGCCCCGGGTTGAATGGCGCGTAGTGCAACCAGTAGCAATCCAACGAGTAAGGCGGAGCCAAAGATGAACGGCCAGGACGGCCCTAGCCCTTGAAAGATTGCGCCCCACAACACGGGCGCAACCGCATTAGCACCGCTCAGCAGCGCAGCAGAGATCCCTAGCATTCCTCCAATTTCACCGGTTTTTATTC
>JAYRWF010000522.1:0-3617 GCA_041918195.1 Anaerolineales bacterium | reverse complement strand
AGGCCCTGGCGGCGGTCATGGGCGGTACTCAATCCCTGCACACCAACAGCATGGACGAGGCGCTCTGGCTGCCCACCGAACGGGCGGTGCGGGTGGCGCTACGCACCCAGCAAATCATCGCCCATGAATCCGGGGCGGCTGACCTGATCGACCCGCTGGCCGGTTCGTATGCGGTGGAATACCTGACGGATGAAATCGAGCGCGGCGCGCTGGATTACATTCAAAAGATCGACCAGATGGGCGGGGCGCTGGCGGCGATCGAACGCGGTTATATTCAAGACGAGATTCAGAACGCGGCTTACCACTTCCAGCAATCCATGGAACGCGGCGAGGAAGTCGTGGTTGGGGTTAATTCCTTCCAGGTGGAGGAAAAAATTGAGCTAGAACGCCTGCGAGTGGACCCGACGATTGAACAAGGTCAGCGGCAGCGCCTGGCAGACCTGCGCCAGAAGCGGAACGCCAGCCGCGTCCAGGAACTCTTGACTCACCTGGAAAAAGCTGCTCACAGCAGCGACAACCTGGTCCCATTGTTGGTTACCTGCGTAGAAAACGATATCACCCTGGGCGAAATCTGCAATACCCTGCGGGGCACCTGGGGAGAATACGAAGCGCCAGCCTGGATTTAGAATTTCCACGGCTGATACCACCGAAAAGATAAACTTTTAATTACGGAGCAACCACATGCCGAAAGTTAAAAAGATCGATCACATCGCCATCCTGACCGGGGACATGGACGGGGCGCTGAACTTCTGGCACGACGCCCTGGGGATGGATTTGGGCGGGATGGAGGAGGTCCCGGCAGAAAAGTCAATCGTAGCCTTCCTGCCCACCGGCGGCAGCGAGATTGAGCTGGTCAAGCCGACCACCGACGACTCTGGCCTGGCAAAGTACCTGGAAAAACGCGGCCCAGGAATGCACCACGTCTGCCTGGAGGTTGACGACATCGAAGGGATGCTCGAACGGTTGAAAGGCCATGGCATCCAGTTGATCAACGAAACCGCCCTGTCCGGTCTGCACGGCCGAAAATACGCTTTTATCCACCCCAAAGCCACCGGAGGTGTGCTGGTAGAGCTCTACCAGCTGCCCAGCGGATAATCCGCCGATGCACCGAAAGCCGATCTCCGTCCTGTTGGGCGCTGCGCTAAGCATCCTCTTGCTGGTCGCAGCCGCACGACCTAAAGATGAAACCGTCTGGGGCGTCAAGCCCGTCCTGGCGCATGTGCTGTTGAATCCTGAACGCGCTACGCGGCTGCGCGTGGAGCTAGATTTAACCGAGGTCCAGTTCGAGTCGATCCTGGAAGTTGCCCATCGGGAAGCGGGGCAAATCGAACGCCTGGAGGCAGAGAGCCTGGAGATACTCCACAATCCGGCTCTCAGCCATTATGATAAAGTCCGCTGGGTGATGGAAAGCGGTTATAACCAGCGAATCGCCAACCTGCTGGCCCAAAACCAGCGCACTCTGGCCAACCGGCTGGGAACACAAGCTTACGCCAACCTGGTCGACTGGATCAAAGCCCAATGGAAGCTAGAAAGCCAGCCGTTCAGTCTCCGCTCGGGTAACCGCAAAGGCCTTGCCATGCTTTCGGGGAATGCCGCCCAAACCTATCCGCGCAGCTTTGAAGTTTACGCCACTCGTTATGACGCCGGCGATCGAAAAATCGTTGCCCTGCCTGATAAGTGCCTCAAATTTGCTAATGGCGGAGCGCTGCAGTGCGATGGATATGCTTATGGTCAGGCTTATTCTGTAGCCATCAGCTACGAAGGTAACCTGGTGGTTGCCCTGGTCGGCGAATCTGGCCCCTGGAATATCGACGATAACTATTGGTCCCGGCTGTCCGATCCACAACCACGCCGGATGTTCGCTGACCTTCCGTTGGGCATTCCCGAGGCCCAGGCGGCTTATTTCAACGGTTACAATGGCGGTTTGGATCAATTTGGACGCCTGGTCACCAGCCCAGTAGCAATCGATGTCTCGCGCGCTTTGGCTGCTGACCTGGGCCTGGGACCCGGTAATAATAAAGTGACCGTTTCGTTCTTATGGACGGAAGGCTGGGACAGCGCCAAAAACCAGCCTACCAGCCAAGCGGGGACTGTTCTGCCGCTCCCTGGGCAGATTGCCTGGCAGACGGCAACGCCCAACCCGGATGGATCAGTCATTCATGTTGTCCAATCCGGGCAAACCCTGGTAGGGATTGCAACCGTGTACGGAATTCCCCTAGCTGACCTGCTAGCTCTGAATACATTGACCATGCAATCCATTATCGTGCCTGGACAGCCAATCCTTGTCAAGGCTGCCGAGCCCACCGCGACCGCCAGCCTCACCCCGCCTGCGACGCGCCAACCCAGCCCAACCCCGACTACCACGCCAACCCGGACAGCCACTTTATTCCCCACGCCAACCCCCAGGCCAAGCCCAGAGCCTGCCCCGGCGCGAAAAATCGAGCCGGTTCTGCTCGGCATTCTGATTGTTGGGATGATCAGCCTGGCTTTGCTTGCTTGGGGAGTGTTGATACGCAGGAAATAAGAAACTTTCGCAGGTTTATGAAAAAATCGGCGCTGCCGTTTTTTTCATAAACCTGCTGTAAGTCAAAAATCTATTAAAGATACTTCTCAAACCAGCTCAAAATGTGGTTCAAGCGGCCGATCCGCCGGTCCGTCCGCCCACTGCGCGACAGGCCGTGGAATTCATCCGGGAAACGCGCCATTTCGGTCTCGACGCCCAAATACTTCAGGGCAACAAAAACCTGCTCGCCTTGTTCAATCGGGCAGCGCAGGTCGAACTCGTTATGGATCACCTTAGTTGGCGTGCGGGCATTACCGATGTAAGCAATCGGCGATTGCCGCCAATAGCCTTCCAGGTCTTCAAATGGCGGGCCCAGCCGGAAAGTCTGTTGGAAAGCCCAGTTGAAATCGCTGGAACCCCACATGCTGACCAGGTTGCTGACACAGCGCTGGGTCACAGCCGCTTTGAAGCGTTGGGTATGCCCGATAATCCAGACGGTCATGTACCCGCCGTAGCTGCCGCCTGTGACGCCCATCCGATTTTCATCAATATAAGGCAATCTGGCTACATAATCCGTCCAGGCCATCAGGTCAACATAATCCTTGTTACCCCAGTCGCCATAAATAGCCTTGGCGTGCTCTTCGCCATAGCCACGACCACCGCGTGGATTCGAAAAATACACAACATAGCCCTGCGCAGCCAGGTAGTTGAACTCATGCATGAACAGATAGCCATATTGCGTCAAGGGACCGCCGTGAATTTCCAGGATCGAGGGGTACTTGACCGCCGGATCGAAATCGGGCGGTTTCAGGATCCAGCCCTGCAGATCGTTGCCGTCCGGCCCTTTAAACCAGTGTGTCTCCACCTTGCCCAAATCAAGACTACGCAACAGTGCTTCATTTGGGGCAACCAGCTTGCGGCGAGCGCCAGTTGAGCAATCCAGAAGCCAGATTTGGGCGGGATCGCTCAAAGTCCCCAGGCAATACGCCATCCAGCGCTGATCACGGCTGAAACTGAAGCTGCCAACTACACTCCCAGGTTGATCGTCCGCAGCTTCTGGGATCACTGTCTGGAGGTCTTCGCCATCCAGAGCAATCGACTTCAAAATCGAGCT
>JAYRWF010000521.1:0-1788 GCA_041918195.1 Anaerolineales bacterium | reverse complement strand
GACAGGTGGCGGGCCATGGTGGTCAACAAGCAGTAGCCAGCCAGGATCTCAAGTTTTACCCAGTGGCGGGCAACCAGGAGGAGGTAAAGGGAGGGGTAGGGGAGCTAACCCACAGGGCGCCGGGCTGGATTCGACGCCTAATCCGACACAGATTCCTACCCACAGCGGGACCGAGCCGCTCTTGACTGAAACACCTCCTACGCCATCCCCAGGATGGCTAAACGGACAGAACGATCCTTTGACCGGCAAAGCTATTCAGTCGGATTCTACCCAAAACCCGCCCCTAAGTAACACCCAAGCATCAAGCAATACTGGTGGACACACCCAAGCGGGAGGCGGGCCACCCTGGGCGCAGGCGACTAACACGGAGATAAAACAGTTCTCGCTCAATTCACTGCTAGAAAACTGGCGAGCGGGCGGATTGATCACGGGGACCTTCCTGATGGGTATAGTTTTTATCAGCAGCGCTGCCAGAGGTCTGCGGCGCCTGAACCGGGAAAAGACAATTCCATCTCCATCCGAAGAACCGGAGTGATGGAATAAACCGCCTCTATCGCTGTATCACTTTCATGTACAATCCTTTATGCGGACGCAAGGTCAGCAATGCCCGGAGTTGGATCGGATCCTGAGGAACGACTTCAAAGCGGAAGCGGCGAGCAATCATCGGTAGGATCACCTGACCTTCAAACATGGCCAGACTGGCTCCCAGGCAGATATGTGGGCCGCCGCCGAAAGGAAAGTAGGCATACTTGGGGTAACGTGCTTTCCAATCGCCCGCAAAGCGCTGTGGGTCGAAATGAAGTGGGTTGCTAAAGAGGCGCTCACTGCGCTGGACGACCCACATTGGGATAAGCATCACACTGCCGGCTGGCAGCGTGGTCTGGCCGAGTTGCAGGTCGGCGCGGGCCTGGCGGACCATCAGTGACCAAGCCGGTGGATACAGGCGCATCGATTCATTCAAGACCATTTCGGTGTAGGGCATAAATTTCAGGTCTTCTAGAACCGGGCGACGGTCGCCAAACACCGCAACGGCTTCATCATATAGCTGGCGATCAGATTCCGGATTCTGAGCCAGCAGGTACAGCGTCCACATGAGCATCAAGGCCGTCGTTTCATGGCCAGCGCCAAAGAGAGTTTTCAACTCATTGCAGATTTCCTGGTCAGTCAGCGTAGCCCCGGTTTCTTCGTCCTGAGCGTTAATCAGGTCGGAAAGCACGTCGTTATCGTCGCGACCTTCGGAGCGGCGTTGGCGGATCAAATTCATGATAAAACTTTCGATCGTACGCGATGCCTTTCGAACGCGCAGGTTATCCGGAGTTGGCGCCCAGAGAGGCGCTTGCTGAAAGGCAGTCGTACGGGCGGTTAAGACTTCGAAGACCGAGGTCAAAGCCTGGTTCAATTCAGCCGCTTCACTCTGGATATTCTTCACGCTGAAAATGATATCGGCGATGATTCCCATCGTGGTGCGCATCATCTCAAACATCATCTCGTATGAACGCCCGTCCTGCCAGTTGTTCGTCAAACGATCGGTATGATCAATAATGATGTCCAGATAACGCTTAATAGTTTGGGTATGAAAAGCCGGGTTTAGCAAGCGGCGATGGCGCTTCCAGGGATCCCCCTCCATCGTGAGCGTGGAAGCGCCAACGGCCTCCGACCAGGTATTGGTCTGGCGCTCCCATTTCTCGATTTTGTTGCCCTGCTTGATTAAGGCTTCATATACATACTCAGGGCTGTTAATCAGATAGAAATGGAAGGCGGCCATGCGAAAATAAGCGATATCACCAT
>JAYRWF010000520.1:0-6654 GCA_041918195.1 Anaerolineales bacterium | reverse complement strand
GGCGGTGCTGGCCGCTTTTGGATTGGGGAATGCACTGGATTTGACGTTGTATTACCTGGCGGCCAGCCTGCTGGGGATCCTGGCGCTGGGAAAAGCGCGGCGGATGGCTTCGTTTTTGTGGGCCGGCGCGGCGGTGGCTTTGGCAGGAGCGCTGGTTGTGTTCGCTTTCCGACTGACTTTGCCGACCAGCGATTGGGTGGGTGTGGCGACCTTAAGCGGAGTGTCGATCTTCAATGGCCTGGCGACAGCCAGCCTGACGATTTTATTGCAATTCTTCCTGGCACAGCTGCTGGGAACGACCACGCCCATGCATCTGATGGATCTGACCCGGCCGGACCATCCCCTGCTCCAAAAAATCCTGCGCCAGGCAGCCGGCACTTACCAGCACAGCCTGCAAGTGGCCAACCTGGCGGAGCAGGCGGCTGAGCGGATCGGAGCGGAGCCGTTATTGACCCGGGTCGGCGCGCTCTACCATGACGCTGGAAAACTTACCAACCCGGTTTTTTTCATTGAAAACCAAGCGCCTGGGATGGAGAACCCGCATTTGGGGCTTGATCCAGTTGACAGTGCGCAAATGATCATCCAGCATGTTCCTGACGGGTTGGAGATCGGCCGGAAATATCGCCTGCCTAAGCGCGTGCTAGATTTTATTACTGAGCATCATGGCACGACGCTGACGCGCTACCAGTATGTGCAGGCAGTGAAAGCCGCCGGTGGGGATGAGAGCAAGGTGGATAAGAATGATTTCCGCTATCCGGGACCGCGCCCGCAGAGCCGGGAAACTGCCATCCTGATGCTTGCAGATGGCTGTGAAGCGCGTGTGCGGGCTGAGCGCCCCAAAGAAGAAGAGGATTTGCGGGCAATTGTGAAGGCCGTGATTGATGAACGGGTGGCATCGGGGCAATTGGATGACACTCACCTGACCTTACAAGACCTGACTGAAATTGTGGACTCGTTTTCGGCGACGCTGCGTGGGGTGTATCATCCGCGGATTATCTATCCACAATTGGAACAACCAAGTATTTCTGAGCTTGCCACCCGGCCGATTGCCCAGGCCGGCCGCCGGAAAAAATCTGAGGCAACGAATGTGGCGCCTGGCGACACACCGACCTTCCGTGGATGAGGAGCCTGAGGGATGATCAACCTGCAAATTTCTGAGAGCCTGGAGAGCAACCCGCTAGCGCTGCTGAAAAATACTGCCTTTTTTGAACAGGCGGCCCAGAAGACCTTGGAGCATGCCCGTTGCCAGGAAAACGCTGAGCTGACGGTGGTGTTGACTGATGATGTGCAAGTTCACGAGCTCAACCGCCAGTTCCGGGCAGTGGATGCGCCAACCGATGTGCTTTCTTTCCCGGCAGGTGAGACAGATCCGGATAGTGGCAACCTGTACCTGGGGGATGTTGTAATCTCGATTGAACGAGCGGAGACCCAGGCCAGGGCGGAGGGGCACTCCCTGGAGGATGAATTGCGCTTGTTGGTGGTGCATGGGGTGCTACATCTGCTGGGGCACGATCATGCGGATGAAGAAGAGAAGGCCAGGATGTGGGCAGCCCAGTCTGAGGTGTTAGCGCAGTTGAAGGCCTGAGCGGATGGGCGATTTTTGGAAGAGCCGGGTCGATTCATTCCGCTGGGCTTTTGATGGTTGGTGGTATGTTTTGCGCACGCAGCGCAATGCCTGGATTCATGCCCTGGTCAGCCTGTTGGTAATTGGAATTTCTGCCTGGTTGCGGTTGAGCCGGATTGAATGGGCGGTGATCCTGATCGCGATCGCAATCGTCTGGGCCGCCGAGTTTGCCAATACCGCTCTGGAGGCGGTGGTGGACCTGGCCAGCCCAGAGCAGCACTACCTGGCTAAGATTGGAAAAGATGTCGCTGCTGCGGCGGTGCTGATTACGGCGATCAGCTCGGTATTGATTGGATTATTGATCCTGGGGCCGCCATTGCTGGCGAAAATCCAGGGCTGGATATCACGCTAGGAGGGAAGAATGGCCGGATTTCGTTTTGGAACTGTGGGTGCGCCGCTTTCAAACCCGAAAAAACCGGGCGGCAGCGTGGGGGCAGTGCTGCGTCTGGCCGAGCTGGGCCTATCGGCGCTGGAGCTGGGTTGGGTGCAGTCGGTGCGAGTGAGTGAGCAAAGCTGCCTGGATATTCGCCGTACGGCGGCTGAAGCAGATGTCTTGATCAGCGTCCACGCGCCGTATTTTATTAACTTGAATGCAGATGATGAAGAGTGGCCAAAGTCACGCAAGCGTTTGATGGATGCGGCCTATTTCGGCAACCTGGCTGGGGCGAGTGATATTATCTTCCATCCGGGTTCGTATTTTGGAAAGCAGCCGGCGGAGGTCTTGCCGCTGGCGATTGAGCGCTTGGCGGGCTGTGCAGAAGAACTGCGCCAGACAGCCAACGCGGTGATCTTGAGACCGGAAACGATGGGCAAAGCGGCGATGCTGGGCTCGCTGGAAGACACCCTGGCGATGAGCGAGGGGCTACGAGCAGCCGGGCTGCAGGTAGAACCATGCCTGGATTTTGCACATTTGCATGCGCGCGCCGGGGACGGCTCAATGAATACATTTGAAGAATGGAGTGCGGTGCTGGAGCGCTATGGGGAGGTGCTCGGCGAGAGTGCACTTCAGCATTTGCATATACACTTATCGGGGATTGCGTATGGGGAAAAGGGCGAAAAGAACCATCTGCCATTGGAGGATGCTGACCTGGACTTGCGCGGTCTGTTTCGAGCGCTCAATGATCTGGGTTGCGGGGGGCGAATCCTATGCGAAAGCCCGGAAATGGAAAACGACGCCCTGAAGATGCAGCAGACCTGGTTGGAGGTCAGTGGCGGATGAACCTGGAAGATCGCCAGGCCGCTTTGCAGCAGGTGCATGAGCGATTGCGGGCCTGCCGGCTGTGCCTGGAAAACGGACACGATATTTTCCCCAGGGCAATATTTTCGGGTGGTTTGGGGGCGCGGCTAATGTTGATCGGCCAGGCGCCTGGGATCACGGAAAAGGAAGCCGGGAGACCCTTTAATGCAGGTAGCGGTAAGCGTTTGTTTCAGTGGCTGGGGAAGGCAGGGATCGATGAAGGTTGGTTCCGGTCTACGCAGTATATGTGCTCCGTGACCCGTTGTTATCCAGGCCGGTCAGGCTCTGGCAGCGGTGACCGGGTGCCTTCGCGAGCTGAGCAGGCGTTGTGCCGGCCATTTTTGGATGCGGAGTTGGCTATCCTGGCGCCGGACTTGATCTTGCCGGTGGGCAGGCTGGCGATCCAGTTGTTTTATCCGGCCAGCAGCCCGTTGGAGGAGATTATTGGGACAGAGAAGCAGTTGGATGGGCGTTGGGTGGTGCCCCTGCCGCACCCATCTGGCGCGAGCCGCTGGCACCAGAGCGAAGAGAACCGGGCGCGGGTTCGCCAGGCGGTCGAGCTGATCAGCCAGCATTACCTGCGGCTATTTCCTTAAACGCTCGAGCGTTTTGGGTGGTTAATTTGTTCGGACTGAATATCAGTTGGCCGATTTTTCAGTCCGAACTACATTTTAAGGGGGATTAATGGATGTGGTTGGTGCGGTACCAGGCGATGGTCTCTTTGACAGAGATGGCGTAGGGAGTGGCGATATCGCCAAAGGCACGGATGAACTTGCTCGAATCGACCTGGAAAGGTTTTTCGAATTCGTAGGCCATCTCAATCATTTCGCGGGCAGCAGGGACGAACAGGCCTCCCAGGCGGAGCTTGTTTTTGGTCATGATGGAATACTTGGGCGGCAAGCCGGTTTCTTTGAAGAATAGGTTGAGCAACTCGCGCTGGGTCAGGGTGGGAGGATTAGGGACATGCCAGACCTGGCCGAGGGCCTGGTCTCGCTCGCCCAGGATGGCCAATGCCTCGCCGAAATCGGAGATATAGGTATAGGTGTGAGGCAGGTCGAGCGCGCCGGAGACTTCGGCAGGCTTACCTTGCAAGAGCGGGACCAGGGTTCGTTCTCCCAAAGTTGAGCCGAGCACGCCCGGGCCGAAGAAATCTGAGCCGCGGGCGATGGCGACCTGCACTTCACCGGCGCGGTGGGCCTCAAGCAGGGCTTCGGCCATTTGGGCACGCACCTTACCCTTGCGGGTGTGGGCAGTGTAGGGAAGCTCTTCGTGAATTAGCTGGCCATTGGTATCGCCATACATGTAGAGGTTTTCACCAACGACCAGCCTGGCCTGGTTGGCGGCTGCCGCCTGTAAGATAGAAGCCTGAAGGGGAGGAAATTGGGTTACCCATTGGTTGTATTCCGGCTGGGCGCACTGGTAAACGACCACTGCGCCTTGGGTAGTTGAGCGGGTGAAGCTGGTGTTATAGGCATCCCCGGCAATGATTTCAACACCTTCAGGGACACCAGCCGGGCGTTTTCCGGAGCGGTTCACCATTTTAACGGTTTTTCCGCGCTTGAGCAGGGCATGTAAGACGGCCTGCGCTAATGGGCCGCTTCCAAAGATCAAATCAAATGAATTTTGAACCATTTTCTACTCCTGTTTTTTCAAAAAATGACGAATGATTGTGGTCAATTCGTAGTCATACATAGCTTGGGCAGAAGGACCGTAAGGGGGGAGGGCGTTGGCGATTTCGAGCGAAACCAGGCCATGGACACGGCTCCAGATCAGGATGGCTACAGAAAGGGAAACGGCCATGGCTTCACCGCCGTGGGTCTTCCAGGCCTGGAATTGGAGGTCGAGATCGGGGGAAGAAAGTGGAAGGCCGGTGCAGTCCAGGCAACTGGCGGCGCGGATGTTTTCGATGATGCTAACCAAAGCGCCAAGGGAACGAGCGGCGGCGGGAAATACCTGGTCGACTGGCGCGACATAACCCGGGATGGGGGTGCCAAAAATGAGTTGGTAGCGCTGAGGGTCGCTGATAGCCCACTGGCGGTAGGCTTGCCCAGTAGCCCAGATTCGGCCTGCCGGGTCATCCGCCGGGATAGCATCGCGAGCGACAAACTGAGAATCACCGAGGGACAGATAGGCTTCGATAATCAGCGCGGTAACGAGGGCGTCGCGATCGTGGAAGTAATTGTAGATGGCGGGAGCGGTAATGCCCAGCTCGCGGGCAATGGCGCGCAGGCTGAGAGAGGCGGCGCCGGATTCGGCGATTTGTTTCCAGGCGACGGCAATGATCTTATTCTTCAGGTCGCTGGTTTGATCCTTTACGCGAGGGGACATGGGTGGCTCCTTAACGTATAAACACTGTATATTTACATTGTAAATATACAGTGTTTATATTGTTTTGTCAAGAGCCGATTTTGGATTTCAGGCCATATTATGGGCAGCAGGGTTGATTTCGGGAAGGTTTTTGTTTAGCCCATCGAGCAAGGCGAGCAATTCCTGGTTGGCCGGAATGTCTGACATCGCATGACCATAGTGGACGAAGCGAACCCTTCCATTGATGTCTACAATTACCTGGGCCGGCATGCGACCCAGTTTGAAGAGATTCACTTCTTGTCCGTATAACTTCAGTACGCTGGCCTTCGGGTCGGGCAAACCAATGAAGGGTAGGTCTTTTTCACGCCAATACTTTTCAAAAGCGGGGCCGGCTTCTGGGCCGATTACCACAACCTGGGCGCGGCGTTTGACAAATTCAGGGTAGTCCTGGCGCAACTGCGCCATATGCCGCTGGCAGAATGGTCAGTTGAAACCACGGTTGAAAACCAGGACGACATGCGATTGTCCGCAGAAATCGGACAGGCTGACGGTGTGGTCACGAAAATCAGCCAGTTTGAAATCGGGAGCGGGGGTGTTGAGGGATACTTTTGGCATTGGCTTCTCTTTCAGGGTAAAGATTGGACAAAGGTTTGGACTGCCTGGATGAATTGTTCCGGACGTTCTTCATGCGGTACATGGCCGGCATTTTCAATGACGACTAAGTGGGCCTGGGGAAGCTCGCCTGCCAGTCGAATACTCTGCTCGGTGGGGACGACACGATCGTCGTCGCCGGTGACCACCAGAGCGGGTAGGGTGAACTCGGCCAGGCGTTCGGGCAACCCGGAGGGGCGGCTGGCGAGGGTGAATTCCCAGAGAGCTTTATCCCAGTTTTCGACCTGGAGCGGTTTTTGGTATCGCTCGATCATTTCGGGGGTGATCAGGGACGGATCATGCCAGGCCAGCTTGATCAGCTCGGGGCCGCGCTGCTGGATCTGGCGGGAAACTAGCGGTCCGAGGCGACGCATCTGGGGTGTAGCGAGCAACGGGCGAGTCCAGGACGGGGTTCCGCCGCCACTATAAACGGCTGGGTCGACCAGGATCAGGGCAGCGACCCGCTCGGGGTAAGCCAGGGCGACCTGCATGGCAACCGTGCCACCGGCCGAGTTACCCACCAGGATGGCCTCCGGCACATCGAAGTGATCGAGTAGCTCTATGACCAGTTGGACTTGGGCAGCCGAGCTATAAGGATTTTCTCCTTGCCATTCAAGTGGGCGCTCGGTAAGTCCAAAGGCCGGTCGGTCAAAAGCGATCACCTTGCCAAGCTGGCCGATTGGTTCCAGGACAGCTTGCCAGGAGTACAGGCTGGCGCCAAAGCCGTGCAGCAGGATAAAAACGGGCTCACCCTGACCGGCGGTTTTCAGGTGGACATCCAGGCCGTTCAACTCGAGAAACTGGCTATCCGGGTCGGCCAGCTCCTGGATAGGGC
>JAYRWF010000519.1:0-2397 GCA_041918195.1 Anaerolineales bacterium | reverse complement strand
TAGGATTGTCGAATTGGCTGCCGCCGCCCCAGCCACTCCCATCACCAGGCTAAAATTCGAGACCAGTCCGTCATTCGCGCCAAGCACCGCCGCCCGCAGGGCGTTCCCACCAGCCGAGCGATGCCGTCCCTCTAACTGGGCCAGCAGCCCGCCTTCCATGCCCCCCTTGCCTACCTGGCCGATCGCCGTCAGCAGACGGGCGTGAGATTGCTCCGTGGCCGCCATACCTTTATCGCCGCCGGCCAGCCCATACCCACGCGTGCCTTCATTTTCCATGTTAGTCAGGCTGGGCAACACGGAACCTGGCCCGAAGCGGCGCGCCAACCAGGCGAGCAGGCGCGTTCGCCGGGCAGGCTGGAACTCGGGCATTTTGACGCCCGCTGCTTCCAATTTCTTGGCCCAACTCTGGGCATGGCCTTCTTCAGTCGCTGCCAGCCGGGAATAGACTTCAGCCAGTTTGGGATTTTTCTCGATCTCCGCCAGGGTTCGATACAGGTAGGCGCTGTTGCGCTCGTCCAACCAGTACTCGAGCATCTTTTGTGCGTCGCTCATGATCATTTCCTCCACAGGTAGATTATCCTACGAAATCATTCGAATAAAAAGGTTCGTTTTTCAGTAGTACAATCAGACAAGAAAACTGTGGAGGCTATTATGGAGCTTGGTTTTTTGTTTCACTCGCCCGAAAATTCTCAGGCCATCGGGCACCCTCAACTCGATGCCAACCTGTATGAGATCCCTACCGGAGAGCATTTCGATCCTTACCAGCTTACCCTGCCGGTTGAGACGGAAAATGAAGGTGTTAAGAATACATCCTTTTATCATCCGGCCGATTCGGGATCCTACCGGGTTGGCGTTGGCCGGATCATCCTGGCTGACCAGGAAGAGAAGGAAATTGAGGCTTTCATTTTCGGTGGAGAGCTAGAAATTTCAGTTTTTCCTGAGCGCAGTTTCTGCCAGATTCGCTCCAGTGCCCCGATTTTTTATGTCAACCGCTTCGCCGAAGACGAGCTCGGCCTGGTGAACGAATATGAAGGCGAACTGGCCCGGCTGCGAGCGGCCTGGAAACACGCCACGCCTGATTTCGACCAGCGCCTGGCCCAGATCGATCCGAAGACCTTGTTCATCGCCTTAACCGCGGCGATCGAGGAACGCCAGCGCCTGCTGCCGGCAATCGCGCGCAACGAGAGTTATTGGGAATTCCGGCGCAGCCTGCATGCAGCGCTGCGCTTCGTAGAACCAGAAGGGGGATTTCCGCCTGACGTCATCACCATCAAACACTTGTTTTACGATTAGGCGCGGCCCATGAACCCAAACCGGCAATCTACATCCCAAGCAGTCCGGGTCATCCTGTTTTTCAGCCTGCTCTTCCTGATCGCGTTGCAACTGCTGACGGATTTTGTCGAAGCGCTGTACGCCTTTGGCCTGTTCGGCTCCGGGATTCCCCCCGAGATCGTCGCCGTGCTGTTCCTGCTCTCACCGCTTCTTCTTGTCGTGCTGCCGGGCGGTCTGTCCCGCCGCAGCATGCTCGCTCTGGGCTTGCTGCTGCTGGCCTGCCGGGTTATCGAGGCGCTGCTTGCCACACGCGGCCAGATGCTGGTCAGTGGCTTGGGGCTGGCCGCCTGGTTGCTCTTCCTACCCGGGCTGCTGAAACACGCCGGGAGCGTTTTCCAGGGTCGCGCCCCACTCGCCGGGCTGTCGATTGGCCTGGCCCTGGCGATCCTGTTCCGGGCCGCTGGCTCTGGCCTGGATCTCAGTGTCGATGGAAGCTGGCGCTGGCTGGGCATTGCCCTGGCAGTGCTATGCGCCGTCTTGCTGCCAGGCGCGCTGCGCGAAGAAGCGCTGCCTGCTCCCGAGCAACCGGCAAAGGCGGGAAAGACTGCAGCGCTCAGCCTGGGACTGGTCGCCGGGCTGGTCGTCCTGTTCTACGGTTTCACCAACCCTGGAATCCTGGCGCGCTGGGTCGGCGGTAGCTACCCTGGGACGTTTGGCGGTGTGCTGCTGGCGCTGTTCCTGTTCAGCCTGCTGCTGGCCAGACCAGGCGGCTTGCAGGCTGCTTCCCGGCCATCCATCCTGTGGGCCTGGAACGGCCTGTTCGTGGCCGCGCTGGTCGCCACCATCCTGCCCTACCAGATCAGCTTCCCCAGCGACCTGGCCAGCTACCCGTTGTATGAGCCGCAGGTAGGAGCGCTGCAGCGGATTCCCTTCTATATGATGATCCTGCTCTTCCCGGTCGTGTTGCTCGATTTCTGGCTCTATTCCAGCGAGCTGGCGCGCAGCCAGCCCTCCTGGCGCAAGCTAGGCGCCGGTTTCAGCCTGGCCGGGTTATTCTTACTACTGATGATCCTGGCACACGTCTTCACCACGGTTTATGACTATATCCCGGTCATCGGGCCATTC
>JAYRWF010000518.1:0-3319 GCA_041918195.1 Anaerolineales bacterium | reverse complement strand
GATCCCCGGAGCGATGAACAAGTACACCTCGAAGGCGATGTACGGCAGGGCGGTCGCGAAGCCAGTCAGAAGGGTGATTTTCATCACAGTGCTGATCGGCTCAGTAACGTCGATGGCAATAACACCTTCCAGGCCGCCGACGGGCCGGGTCAAGAAATCCAACAGTGCTTCGTAGAAATATAAAGCAACGCCCGAGGTTGCCAGCAGCGCCAGGATTGCGCGCGTCAGGTGTTTGCGTAGATCGACCAGGTGGCTGACCAGGCTGCCCGGGTTTTCAACGGTCTTAACCAGCGTGTCAGGTAGGGGACTGTCTTCAGGTTCCACGCTGAAAAAATCCCGCCAGCGGGCGATCAGTTGTTTAATACCCTGGTAGAATTTTCGGAACAGCCAGCCGGTCCAACGGAATGGGGCGGTAATGATCTGCAGGAATTTTGGCCGGGACTTGGGCATCGATTGGAGCCTGGTTTATTTTCGGGAGCCTGGCGAGCTGGGTGGCGTGACCCAGGGAGAGATATCCGCAGCGGAACTCTCCTGGTTGGCTTGTTGATCTTCGTCCGGAGAGACTAGCCAGGGTGATAAATCCTGGCTGACCGAACGGGGTGGCGCAATGGTATGCTCGACTTCTTGGGTTGCTGATACGTGATTCTCGCCGGGCTGTTGGTCGCTATTCCGCACCCGGGCCCGGTCGGGCGAAAGACTTTGGCGCAGATTGAGCTGCTCCTGAATTTCAGTGGTAGTCTTTCTTAATCCGTCCAGGTCGCGCTCAAACTCATCCAGCCCGGCTTCTCGGATTAAGCGGGTTGGTAGTTTCCGGATTTCTTTCGAAGTCTCGGTGATCATACGCCATTGAGGCGAGATAATGACTTTTCGCAAGCCACGGCCAATCATGCGCCCGGCCTTGGCCATGTCTTTTGGACCCATTAAGACCAGGGCGGCCAGCACAATAATTAAGATTTCTAGCGGACCGATGCCCAGAAATTCCATCCTGCCATGCTCCACCTGGGTCGATTACTCCCCGGAGGGATTGACCTGTTTTTCTATCTTGTGTTTCAGGGCTTGTTGGATCTTATTGAGCTGGCCGGAAAGGCTCCCCAGCACGCCGTTGATGAAACGCGCTGAGCTGTCAGAGCCGTAGACTTTCCCTAATTCGACCGCTTCATTAATTGCTACCTTGATTGGGGTTTCATTCGATACTGCGAATTCCCACAATGCCATGCGCAGGATATTCCGGTCGATGGCCGCCACCTGGTCGAGTGGCCACTCCGGCGCGTTTTCGGCGATATAAGCATCCAGGTCGTTGATGATCGGCCAGACACCGCGGACAATCTGAAAGGCGAAATCCGCCAGCTCAGCCTCCAGGTCGGCCTCTTCGATCCGTTCACGGATGACTACCAGCGGTACGTGGCCAGTCAAATCAACTTCGTAAAGTGCCTGCAGGGCGACACCGCGCGCCCTGGTGCGTGGTTTCATAAAAGGTCAGGCCTTTCAAACCGTCGGGTAATCGATGTCCTCAATATGGATGTGAATCCGGCCAACCTGCATGCCAACCATATCCGAGATTGCTCGAGTCACGTTTTGCTGGATGTGGCGACTGACTTCGCGTAAATTCACATTGTTGTTGACCACCACATACAGGTCCGCGGTCAGGTAATTCCCCTCGATTTCGAGCAAGACGCCTTCGCCGCCGCCTCGCCGGAAGCGCCCCGTCGTGCCAGGCACAGCGCTCATCCGGCTGATCCCTGTTGTTCCCAGCGCTGCCAGGCGGGCGATCGTCACCAGTACATCCGGTGCAATCGTGGTTTTACCCGGGCCGCTCACATATTCATCCATTTCCGTGACCGGTTCGGCTTTCTTGGTTTTTCTTTTCTTTTCAGGTCGCGGTTGAACAGGTTCCGCCATAAGACCTCCTGGAATATTTTCCGGTTACCCTAATAACATGCCGCCATCAATCCGCAGTACCTGGCCGGTGATATAGGCGGCTTCGTCCGAAGCAAAGAATGCGACTGCATAAGCAATTTCGCGCGGCTCAGCCCAACGTTGGATGGGCGTGATCCGTGAGGCAAAATCTTTCACCTCATCGGATAAATCCTGGGTTAGTACAGTAGTGACATAGCCTGGGGCTACGGCGTTCACGGTGATATTTCGGGCTGCCACTTCCTTGGCTAGCGCTTTCGTCATCCCAATCACCCCGGCTTTAGAGGCAGAATAGTTGGTCTGGCCAGGCAGGCCGCCAATACCAGAGACAGAAGACACGTTGACAATCCGGCCATAACGTTGTTTCATCATCGGCCGGGCCACCGCCTTGCAGCAGTTCCATACGCCCTTGAGGTTGATATTGATCACCAGGTCGAAATCCTTCTCGTCCATGCGCATGATCAGGTTGTCGCGGGTGATCCCAGCATTATTCACCAGGATATCGATTTTTCCAAACTCGGCCAGGCTGGTCTCGACCATCTGCTGGCAGCTAGCCAGGCTGGCGACATCTACTGCTACCGGCAGCGCTCGCCGGCCAGTTTTTTGAGTGATTTCTTGAGCCGTGGTCTTGGCCTGGGCTTCGTTGATGTCGGCGATCACCACATCGGTACCGCGCTCGGCCAATAATTCAGCAATCGCCTGCCCAATCCCGCGTGAAGCACCTGTAATCAGAGCAGTTTTACCGGTAAAGTTCATGGTTGCATTCTCCTTTGGCTTTTTGATTATACCGCAAATAGAAAACCGGGGACTTTCTCCAGGTCGGTCGGTGCACCAACCGCTAATCCGCTGACCTGTTCGTTGATGCGCTTTAATAAGCTGGTCAACACTGAACCGCTGCCCAGCTCAATAAAATGGGTTACCCCTTGAGCCGCCATCCACTCGATCGACTCTGTCCAGCGCACCCGAGCCGTGAGTTGCGCTTGCAAATCTTCTTGTATCCCGGCAACCGTTGAGAGCGGTCTGGCGCTGACGTTGCCAACCAACGGGCAGCGTGGATCGCTGAAAGGTGCGGCCTGGACCGCCTGGTTGAACCCGGCCTGGGCGTGCAGCATCAACGGTGAATGAGCCGCGATGCTGACTGCCAGGGCTTTGGCCTTGCGCGCCCCGTTCGCCTGGGCCAGTTGGATGGCGCGCTCGAGCGCCTGGCGGTTGCCAGAGATGACCACCTGTCCAGGACAGTTATCGTTGGCGACCTGGACGATCTCTTCCAGTGAGCTGGCTTGCTGGCAGACCTGTTCCAGGCTGGGGATATCCAGGCCCAGGATAGCCGCCATACCCCCGGGCGATTGTTCGCCGGCTTGCTTCATCAACTCTCCGCGCCGGCGGGCGAGCTGCAGAGCGGATG
>JAYRWF010000517.1:0-13073 GCA_041918195.1 Anaerolineales bacterium | reverse complement strand
TTGGTCGCCGTTGATCTCAACCAGCCCCAGCGTTCGAGTTGGCGCACGGTCATTCCGCAAGCCGAAGATGTATTAGAGGGGATTACCCTGATCAACAATCAGTTCGTCGGCCTGTATTTGCATCACGCCCACCACCAGATTCATCTCTTCCAACTGGATGGCGCACCGGCAGGTGAGATCACCCTTCCGACAATCGGTTCGCTCTATCGCTATGACGACGTGGGGATATACGGTCGCCGCCAGGAAAAAGAATGCTTCTTAGCTTTCCAATCATTTAATTACCCGACCACGGTCTTCCGGTATGATTTCCAAACCCAGGCCAGCCAGGCGATCTTCCGACCGTCAATCGATTTTGATCCCCAGGCCTATGAAATTCAACAAAGCTTCGTGGCCAGCACAGACGGCATAAAAATTCCCATGTATATCATCCACCGCCGCGGGTTGCAGTTAGATAGCCATAATCCGACCCTGCTGTATGGCTACGGCGGCTTTAATATCCCGATTTTGCCCGGATTTGCAGTCAGCTGGTTGGTCTGGCTGGAGATGGGCGGCGTCCTGGCAGTCGCCAACCTGCGTGGGGGTGGTGAATATGGCGAGGACTGGCACCAGGCAGGCATGCTCCATAACAAGCAAAATGTTTTTAACGATTTTATCGCCTGCGCCGAACACCTGATCCAGGCCGGTGTCACCTCGCCCGCCCGCCTGGCCATCCACGGTCGCTCCAATGGCGGCTTGCTGGTTGGAGCCGTCCTGGCCCAGCGTCCCGACTTGTTCAGCGCCGCCCTTCCAGCGGTTGGGGTGATGGATATGCTCCGCTTCCACAAGTTCACCATTGGCTGGGCCTGGGTCAGCGATTACGGCTCGGCTGAAGATCCAGATCAATTCAAAACTCTTCTCGCTTATTCGCCGCTTCATAATCTGCGTCCAGGAGTTGCCTACCCGGCTACCCTGGTCACGACTGGCGACCACGATGACCGCGTTGTCCCTGGGCACTCGTTTAAATTTACTGCCACCCTGCAGGCCGCTCAAAGCGGACCAGCGCCAATCCTGATTCGCATCCAGACCCGCGCTGGACATGGATTTGGCAAACCAACCGCAATCCTGATCGAAGAATTTAGCGATCAATGGGCTTTCCTGGCCCACAACCTGGGAATGCAGGTTGCGCTGTAACCGGTGAAATCGTGATTGGTGCAGTTTTACAGAAGCGCTACCGGGTAGAGGCGGACCTCGGCCGGGGAGGCATGGGGCGGGTGTACCGCGCCCACGACCTGCTTCTTGATCGCGCCGTAGCCGTGAAAATCCTCAACACAAGCAACTTGAGCCCAGAAGCTGGGGCGCGCTTGCTGCACGAAGCCCAATCCACCGCCAGGCTCAACCATCCCAATATCGTAACTATCTATGACGCCGGGGAGTATGAGCAGACTCCTTTCATCGTGATGGAGCTGGTCGAGGGCCAGTCGCTCTTCGACCGTCGTCCAGAAACCATCGAAGCAACCATTCGCATCGCCCGCCAAATCTTGTCTGCCCTGGGGCACGCCCACGCCAACGGTATTATCCATCGCGACCTGAAGCCGGAAAATGTCCTCATCACCGGCGATGGCGTCGCCAAGCTGATGGATTTTGGCCTGGCCCGTTCGCTGGCAACTCGCCTGAGCGGCGAGGGGAAAGTAGTTGGCACCGTGTTTTACATGGCGCCAGAGACTGCCCTGGGTAAACCGTACGACGGCCGGGTAGACCTGTACGCCCTGGGTGTGATGCTCTACGAGCTGACTGCCCATCGCTTGCCCTTCAGCGCTGACGACCCTATCTCCGTCATATCCCAGCATCTCTATGCGCCGGTCGTACCACCCAGTACATATAATACCGCCATCCCACCTGCCCTGGAAGCAATCATATTGAAGCTCTTGCTCAAAGAGCCAGAGGCGCGACCAGCTTCCGCTGCAGAGGTGCTGTTGGCTTTCGATCAGTTGGCAAGAGCCCCAACCTCCGGACTTGAGCTGGTCTCGCCATCGACTTCCGGTCCGTCCCCACTGGAACGACTGGCGCGCGGCCGCCTGGTTGGGCGTGAGCGCGAGCTGGCAGAAATTCGTACCCTCTGGAAACAGGCCGCATCCGGCGTAAGCCAGGTGCTGTTGATCAGTGGTGAACCAGGCATTGGAAAGACCCGCCTGACCCGTGAGCTTGAGACTCTGGTTGAAGTAACCGGTGGAAAAACCCTGATTGCCGAATGTTATGCGGAAGGCAGTGCGCCCTATTCGGTTTTTACCCAGGTGGTGCGGAAAACACTTGCCTTAGCCCAGGGTTCGCAGACTGAACAAACCTACCCGGAAAGAAAACCGCTTGCGGATCTACCCGGCTTTGTGCTTGCCGACCTGCTCCAACTGGCCCCCGACCTGGTCAAGTATTATCCCCAAATACCACCCAATCCAGCCCTGGACCCGCTATCCGAACAACAACGGCTCTACGAAAGCCTGTTCGCGTTGTGCGAGGCAGTTGCCAGCCAGGCAGCCTTGCTCCTGGTCGTCGAAGATGCCCATTGGTCGGATGGCGGCAGCCTGCGAGTTGTCCGCTACCTGGCTCGCCGCGCTGCAGCAGTCGGGCTGCGCCTGATGGTCTTGCTGACATATCGAGAGATTGAGTTGGATCGCGCTCACCCGCTCAAGGATCTACTGCTCGAGCTGAATCGTGAACGCCTGGCCACGCGGATCAAGCTCGGCCGCCTGACTCGGGTAGAGACACGTGACCTGCTCCAACTCCTGCTACAAGAGCCAATCGACAGCCGGTTAGCGGACAACATCTACCAGGAAACCGAGGGCAATCCCTTTTTCGTGGAGGAGGTTTGCAAGGCGCTGGTGGAGCAAGGCGGGTTGGTGCTGGAAAACGGGCATTGGCATGCTTCTGGCGAGCTGCGGCGACTCCAAATTCCCCAGAGCGTCCGCCTTGCAATCCAATCCCGCGCTGAACAGCTCACGCCAGAGACCCAAGAAATTTTGCTCCTGGCATCGATTATCGGTCGAGAGTTCGGATTTCGGCTGCTTTACCAGGCCAGTGAGCAGGATGAAGAACGTGTCATCGACGCGCTAGAGGAGGCACAGCGCGCCCAACTGGTGTATGAAATTAAATCTCGACCCGGGGAAGAGCGCTTTTCATTCAGTCACGCACTCGTGCCAGCTACCCTGCGCGAGGGTGTCAGCGGCTTACGTCGTCACCGGCTACATCGCCGGGTAGCACAGGCCATCCAAAAACTTAATTCAGATGACTACGCCGCTCTGGCGTACCACTTCGACCAGGCTGGTGACGAGACTAGCGCCCTGACCAATTATCACCTGGCTGCTGAACGCGCCCGCAAGATATTTGCAAATGACGAAGCCATCCACTTTTATACTCATGCGCTGGAATTAAATCCGGCGGACAGGGCGCTCACCTTCGACTTGCTCTCCGGACGCGCTCGGGTTTACGAGCTGGTTGGCCAACGTTCTTCCCTGAAAAAAGATATCGATCAGATGTTGCTCCTGGCCGAAAAGCTAGACGACCCGCGGCGCAGGTTAGAAGCCCAACTGACCCTGATTGATTACGAAATCACTACCAACCCGCTGGTAATCCTTGAGACCATTCATCAAGCAGTGGAATCCGCCCGCCAGCTTCAAGATCCTGAACAGGAAGCTAATGCACTGATGCGTTATGCTGAAATTCAGCGCAGCTTCGGTCACCTCCCCGAAGCTCGCCAGGCGTTCGAAACCGCTGCACTCCGTTTTCACCAGGCAGGCCAGGTCGGGCAGGAGGCCCGAGCTTATCATACGCTAGCGTTGGTCTTCTTTGCCAGCAGCGACGAACAGGCTGCTCTCGAGCATGCTGAGACTGCGCTTAAGCTCAGCCGCTCTGCCGGGGAGCGTAAGCAAGAAGCGACCAGTCTGCGCCGGTTAGGATTAATTCGAACTGAAATGGGCCAATACGCCCAGGCCGAAAAGCTACTTCAGGAAGCGCTCGGCTTGCATCGGGCGCTGGGAGATCGAGTGGAAGAGTGCCATGCCCTGGCCTTGCTGGCTGATCTGATGATTCAACAAGGAGATTATTCTCAGGCGGAGCCCTTAATCAACCAATCATTAGAGCTTGCTGTTTCGATTCAAAATTACAGCGGCATTATCCGCGCCACCCGGCTGTGCGATGATATCTATCGCCATCATGGCCAGTATGAAGCCAGCCTGGATTACACGGATCAACAGTTAAAGCGCTTCCAACCGGAAGATAACGCATTGCTAAACCTGAATTTGTTGGGACTGAAAGCGGATATCCTCGCCCGGCTGGGACAATACGAGGAAGCGTTGCGAACTTCGCTGCCATTGGTGGAATTTCTCGAACAGATTGACAGCGACCGGACCAAGGCAGATGTGTTCACTTTCATCGCCTCCCTGGAAATCCGTCTCGGCCGGCTGGAGCAAGGCCGCAATACCCTGGTCAATGCCAACCAAAAAGCGGAACAGAGTGATACGCCAACGCTCTGGGCCGAGGCGCTGACCGTTTACGCCGAGCTGGCTCTACTCAGCAACGACCCAGCCGACCTGGAAGACAGCCTGTCGAAACTCCAGCGCGCCCTGGAAATGTTTGACCCGATCGCCGACAGACTCCCCAAGACTATCGCCTACAGCCTGGCAGCACTGGTTCAGCTTGCTCGAAACCAGCCCGGTCCGGCGCTGGAATTTTCCCAGCAAGCAATCGAGTTGGCCAAATTGATTAAAACTAGCTACCAGAGTGAGATCTACTTGGGCGCTCATGCCCTGGCGCTGCATGCCAATCAGCAGGTCTCCCTGGCGGGAGAATTTCTCCGCCAGGCGTTCGATCGTGTCCTCTTGGTAGCCAGCCAGATCCAAACTGAAGCCTATCACCGCAGCTGGCTGGAAGGTGTACCCTTGAACCAGACGATCCTACGTGCCTGGCAGAAATGGGGGAGAGCCCAATCCTAAAAATTTTCCCTTACCAAAGGTATAATTGAAAATGTGTCATAACCCACAAATCCCTCTGTTTTGTGGTTCGTTGTAAAGAAAACTGATTGCTTCACCTGGGAGGGTCAATGCGCCAGTCATTACCATACTTGCTCGAGTTCCATGTCTCACGCCAATCGCGTGATTTTTATGCCTTTGAAGATACAATTTTTTCGTTCAACGGCAGCGTGGTATTTCCCAATTTCAGCGCCGCCCGGGTCTTCGCCCAAAAAATGAATGACCGCAAAAACCTGGCTTTGTTTCCGGAACAAGCGGTACGGGCCGGGCAGATCAACGCCATGGCGTTGATCGATGAAATCCTACACATGGTGATCGAGCAGTATCGCCAGCAGCACAATCCCGATATCCTGGGGGAGGCTTTAGAGTGGCTGTCCGAACAGCTTGGCGAGCAACAGGTCAAGCTGGCGCTGGATGAATTTGCAGCCGGTTTTCCTCTCACTGCCATTTATCGCGGTGAGCTCAGCCTGGCGGATTACATTGAAAGTGAATCAATCCGCCCAGATGGGCGCAGCATCCCCAATCGCCAGATTGTTCTGGAAGAGATGATCATGCTCTGGCTGGCCAATATGAACCCAGCCTATCAGCCCTACCTGGAGCTGTTTGACGACGAAAAGCTTGAAAAACTAACTGCCTACCCAGAGATGGTGCGCGGTTTATATGAATTCTTTGCCGAGCAGCCGGTATTCGGCCCACAGGGCCAGAACCTGATCGATCTGCTGCGTATGCCAGCAATTGTCAGCCCCAACTCCTTAACCGGGCAGTTGGAGTACATCCAGGCGAAGTGGCCGTCTGTCATTGGCACAGCCCTGCTGCGACTGCTCTTGAGCAGCATGGACCTGGTTCGTGAAGAAGAAAAAATGCGTTTTGCCTTTGGCCCTGGCGGGGGTGGCGGTGGCGAAACCTACGCGCCGGTGTTCATCGGTCAGGAATTTGAACCCGAAGCCTTCAGCCAGGACCTGGACTGGATGCCCCGGTTGGTCTTGATTGCCAAGAACTCGTTCGTCTGGCTCGACCAGCTCTCTAAAAAATACCAGCGCTCGATCAGCCGACTAGACCAGATCCCGGATGAGGAACTGGACACACTGGCCCGCTGGGGGTTCAAAGGATTGTGGCTAATTGGATTGTGGGAGCGCAGCATCGCCTCGAAAACCATTAAACAACTGCGCGGCAATCCGGACGCGGTCGCCTCGGCCTACTCGTTGATGGATTATCAAATTGCCCAGGACCTGGGTGGTGACGAAGCCTACCAGAATCTGCGCGAGCGGGCCTGGAGGCGCGGCATTCGCCTGGCATCCGACATGGTTCCCAATCACATGGGCATCGATAGCCGCTGGGTGATCGAACACCCGGATTGGTTTATCGGCCTGGATTATCCACCCTTCCCTTCCTACTCCTTCAACGGCCCCAACCTGTCCTGGGATAGCCGGGTCGGTATTTATCTGGAAGACCACTATTTTAATAACTCCGACGCAGCGGTGGTATTCAAACGAGTCGATTTTTGGAGCGGCAGCGAGAAATTTATCTACCATGGCAACGACGGCACTTCCTTCCCCTGGAACGACACCGCTCAGCTCAATTACCTGCTGCCCCAGGTGCGCGAAGCAGTCATCCAGACCATCCTGCATGTCGCTCGCAAGTTCCCAATCATTCGCTTTGATGCAGCGATGACCCTGGCCAAGCGTCACTATGCCCGCCTGTGGTTCCCAGAACCCGGTAAAGGCGGTGATATCCCCAGCCGGGCTGAATTTGCCTTAAGCAAGGAACAATTCGACGCTGCTTTTCCGGAGGAGTTTTGGCGTGAAGTGGTCAACCGGGTCGCGGCCGAAGCACCCGATACCTTGCTCCTGGCCGAGGCGTTCTGGCTGATGGAAGGCTATTTCGTCCGAACCCTGGGTATGCATCGGGTTTATAACAGCGCCTTTATGAACATGCTACGTGACGAGAAGAACCAGGAATACCGGCTGGTAATTAAGAATACGCTCCAGTTTGAGCCAGAGATCCTCAAGCGCTATGTCAACTTTATGAACAACCCGGACGAGCGTACTGCGGTCGACCAGTTCGGCAAAGGCGACAAATACTTCGGCATCCTGGCTATGATGGTCACCAACCCCGGCCTGCCAATGATCGGTCATGGCCAGGTTGAAGGTTTCACTGAAAAGTATGGCATGGAATACCGGCGTGCCTACTACGACGAGACTCCTGATGAATGGCTGGTCAAGCGCCACGAGCGCGAGATTTTTCCGCTCATCCACAAACGCTATCTGTTCGCCGAAGTGACCAACTTCCTGCTCTATGACTTTTATACGCCTGAAGGGTACGTCAACGAGGACGTATACGCTTATTCGAATGCTTACGGACAGGAGCAAGCCCTGGTATTGTTCCATAACCGTTATGCCGAAGTGAGGGGCTGGATCCGAATCTCGATCCCTTACCCGGTTAAAACCGGCGATAGTGATGAACGGGCCTTTGTGCAGAAAAGCCTGGGAGAGGGCTTGCGCCTGAGCAACGATCCTAATGCCTACGTCATCTATCGCGACCAGATCAGCGGCCTGGAGTATCTGCGTAATTGCCAGGAGTTATTCAATACCGGCCTGTACATCGAGCTGCATGCCTACGAATACCACGTCTTCCTGGATTTCCGCCAGGTGCAGGATGACGAAAGTCACCTGTACGCCCGCCTGGCCGCCTACTTGCAGGGCGGCGGCGTGCCCAGCATCCAGGAAGCGCTACAGGAATTCACCCTGATGTCGCTGCTCACTCCCTACCGGGAGCTGATTAGCGCTGGCTGGTATCGTTGGGCGATCGATCATCGCCTGGCAGAACTCAGCAGCCCGGCAGGGAAACCCGGCGACCAGCTGGCAGAAAACATTGTCGCGGCGACTGCCTCTGAAATACCACCTTTCAGCCAGTCACTGCTCGACATGGAACCTGTCCTGGAAGAATGCGAAGAAAAGATTGCGAAGATTTACAACGAAGTTGCCCTGCGAGTAGCAGAGGAAGGCGATCCAGAAGGAACCGCCCTGGTTACCCGGCGCGAACTCCTGGCCACCCTGGCTTTGCCGGCGGCTCAGAACTGGTTTAGTGATAAAACCATCTCAAATGGACTCGAGGCAGCTCTGGAGTATTTGCACAACGGCCCCAGTGGAAAGCAACCCTTGAGCAGCGGAGAGCCTGCGGTTTGGGGAAACCTGATCAGTTGGCTGCTCAACCATCGCCTTAGTCAGGCTGCACGGGCAGCAAACGATCCTGACCAGAATCGAACCTGGATGGACGAGTTCCTGTTGGAAAAGATCAACCTGCGCGCCCTGACTGGCCTGGGTGTGGAAGAAGGCAGAGCCGCCCGCCAGGTGTCTTTGCTCAAGCCTTTGCTCAGCTTCCAGGATTGGTATATCGGTACAGATGATGAACCCGTCTTACCAGCCAAGATCTTACACGCCTGGCTGAAAGATTCAACCATCCAGCAGTTTATCAACGTTAATCGCTACCAGGGCATCCTGTGGTTCAATCGGGAGAGCTTTGATGAGTTGCTCTGGTGGATGTTCGCTGTGGCTTGCATCCCGCAGCTTGCGGATCTGGTTGCAGAGCCTGCTGACCCAGCCGAAACTGGCCAGGTGATCCAAAAAGCGCATAAGCTTGTGCAAAAATTAGCTGTTGCCGCTGCGAAATCAGGTTACCAGGTGGATAAGCTATTGGCCGCGGCTGTCTAATATTCGTGATTAATATAAAAATGAGCGGTTTCGCCGCTCATTTTTATATTAAACTTCCTTTTCTGCCCGGTCCAGCAAACGCTGGAAAAGAACATCCGCCCGCAGTTTCGTGCGTGGGCTCACCACCTGCTCCAAATCCTGCAAGACTGCGCTTCTCAAATCCACCCCACTGGCCAGCCTGGCCAGGCGGACCGCCTGGGCTGCATAAGCCACGTTGTTCCTTGGCTCGATCCGGTCGAAATCATCAAAAAACCAACCGCACGAAGTGTACATCCGTTGGCGCTCGCGCTGCGCTTCCAGCATCCAGTGGACTCGCTCGACTTGCCCGCTAGTCAGGGAGCGGTTACTCTGTGCAGCTACCAAAGTCTCAACAGTTGCCTGGCCCAGGAGCATTTGAATGTACTCATCGCGTAAGCGCCAGGGATTGGGGGCAAAAGGTCTGACCACCTCGATGAATAATTCATCCAGTTCAGTCGCCAGGCGATCAAATGCCTGGCGCAGCTTCTGTTTCCATTTGCCATCTCCAGGTGTGCAGGGGCATAGCCCATTCCACCGTCCAACCCCATGATGACAGCTCCACGATGTGTTCTCGCGAATGCGTAAAGTCTTTCGTGCCGGGTAAAGTTTCAGCCACAAGGCCGGAAAAACCGGCTGGATGCCGATTGAGCTGCTGGCGCCATCCACCAGGCGAGCTAAAAACCGCTCGCGCAGTCGCTGGTGGTGCCCATATAGCTCGCCATCTGAAGCCAGAACCACCAACTGTGGCTCACCACGCGCCTGCCTTGGGCTCTTGAACTGCTCCTCGAGCAAGTTGCGCGCAAAGGTGTCCGCGTTAACTGTACAACCTGGATCAAAACTGATTTGCCCACTTAAATCACGATTATAAAAGAATACCGTAATCCGCCTGCCGCCCGGCAGGTTTACCAGGTACGCTTCGCCCGGATCCAGGTCACTGGTCTCGGCCTGCCACGGCGCCAGGATGGCAAACTCGATCCCATGCTCGGCCAGGATCTGCAGCGTCTCAGTATCCGCTGCAGTCTCGGGCAGCCACATCCCTTGTGGCTTTCGCCCAAAGTGATACTGGAAATCTGCAATCCCCCACACCACCTGGGTAATTTTGTCGCGCCGGTTGGCAAGTGGCAAGATCGTATGATTGTAGGATTGAGCCATGGCATTCCCGACCCCATAAAGCAAAACATTGCGGCGATCCTGTGCCACAATGTTTTGAAATGTTTCGGGGCGATATTGCACCATCCAGTTAGCCAGTGTTGGCCCGATGTTGAAGCTGATCTGCTCAAAATTACGCAGATCAGCATTTGGACGGTAACATTCCGCATGGATGCGCTCGTTCCAGTTTTTATATGGAGATGCGCCAATTTCGTTCGGGATATGGCCAGTAAACGGATCTTCGCGTGGAGGCTGGTAAAAATGAGCGTGAATGCTGAGATACCGAAGTGGCATAAAGAAACGTTGAGCCTTAATATTAAGCCAGGATGTATTACCACAGAAATTATAACGGATAACCACCTATCCTACAGCCAAAAAAAATTTCGAATCCCGATCAATATCATAGAGCGTAGCAAAGGTTCATCCTAAGTTCAACTGCCAAACAGAATAGTTCGTGTAAAATAAAGTTATCAACTACGAGGAGGAAAAAATGAAAACGCGCGCAGTAATATTAGCCGGCGGCGAAGGCTCTCGTCTGGGCACCCTGACTGCCAAGCGTACCAAACCAGCGGTTCCTTTTGCTGGAAAATATCGGATTATCGACTTTACCCTCTCGAACTGTGTCAACTCCAATATTTTCGATGTCATGATTCTGGTCCAGTACCGGCCGCATTCCCTGATCGAACACATCGGCGCCGGAGGTCCCTGGGACCTTAACCGGGATTTTACCGGTGGCGTGCGCATGTTCACCCCCTATAAAGCGCGCGGCTCATCAGACTGGTACCTGGGGACCGCAGACGCTGTTCAACAAAATTTCCTGTTTATCAAACGCGGCAATCCGGATCATGTCCTGATCTTATCCGGTGATCATATTTACACCATGAATTATGATGCCATGGTCGATTTCCACGAAGCCAACCAGGCGGACGTGACCATCGCCACCATCGAAGTGCCGCTCT
Source organism: Anaerolineales bacterium (assembly GCA_041918195.1). Taxonomy (GTDB): domain Bacteria; phylum Chloroflexota; class Anaerolineae; order Anaerolineales; family UBA4823; genus CAZAGA01. The sequence goes on along the minus strand of JAYRWF010000517.1, from coordinate 2,240 downwards.
CCGAAGCCTCGCGATTCGGGATCCTGGGTTTCGATGAGAATTACCGGGTTACTTCGTTTGTTGAGAAGCCGACCAGCCCGCCCTCCAACCGGGCTAACATGGGCGTTTACCTCTTTAATTTAAAAGCGCTTGACCTGGCGCTATGGGAAGATCACCTGCGCAACGACTCCAGCCATGATTTTGGCAAAAACATCCTGCCGCACCTGGTTAACGAAGGCAAACGCGTTTTCGCCTATCCCTATGATGGTTATTGGGTAGATGTGGGAACCGTCAATTCCTACTGGCAAGCCCATATGGACCTGCTGATCGACCCGCCACCGATCAACCTGAATGACCGCGATTGGATCACGCACACCCGCACTGAAGAACGCCCGCCTGTGCGCGTGGCTCGCAGCGCAAATATCATCGATAGCATGATCAGCGACGGTTGCATTATCTCCGCCGGAGCGCAGGTCGAAAACAGTGTTCTCTCCCCAGGTGTTTTCATTGGTCCAGGCGCCGTAGTACGCCAATCCATCTTGCTGACCGATTGCGCCGTTCAAAGTGGTGCGACCGTAGAGCGCGCCATCCTGGATAAAAAGGTTCAGATCCAAGATCACGCCCGGGTGGGCGGCCTTCAGGAGAGCGGAGAGCCATTGCTAACTATGATTGGCAAAAGCAGCATGGTGCCAGCCGAGGTAGTGATCGAAGCCGGAGCAGTAATTGGCACGGATGTGGTTGCCAGCGACTACCCCACCAAACTCGTGCGAGGAAAAGATTACATTCAAACCAAGAGGAAACCCAATGAAATTTAAACGATCTTCCGGCATTTTACTTCATCCAACCAGCTTGCCCGGGGAATATGGAATTGGCGACCTGGGACCACAGGCCTACCGCTGGATTGACTTCCTGTCCGCGTGCGGCTGCTCGCTCTGGCAGGTACTTCCGCTCGGCCCAACCGGTTACGGCGACTCACCCTACCAGTGCTTCTCTGCTTTTGCCGGTAATCCCTACCTGATCAGCCCCGAAGCTCTCCTGGCTGAAAAGCTGCTTTTCCCGGACGACCTGATCGACCGTCCATCCTTTCCACCAGGGCGCGTGGATTTTGGCGCGCTGATCCCCTGGAAGCTGGCGTTGCTTGACCGCGCTTTCGACCGCTACCAGGCATCTCCGCCTGCGGGTCTGCAGGTTGAATTAGCTGCTTTCCGGAGCGCAAATGCCTCCTGGCTGGAAGATTTCGCCTTATTCATGACCTTGAAAGAAATCCACGGTGGAAGCCCCTGGGTCACCTGGGAACCCGAGCTACGCGACCGCCAGCCCGAGGCATTGGCCGTTGCGCGCCAACAGATTGCTGCCGGCATTGATCGTCAGGTCTTCCGCCAATTCTTATTCTTCCGCCAGTGGGAAAAGCTCCGCCGCTATGTCCACTCCAAAGGCATCCAGATTATCGGCGATATCCCGATCTTTGTCGCCCACGACAGTGCAGATGTCTGGGCAAACCCTGAGTTGTTCTTCCTGACCAGTGCCGGCCAACCTAAAGTGGTGGCTGGGGTGCCGCCGGATTATTACTCTGCCACCGGCCAGTTGTGGGGCAATCCACTCTATCGCTGGAAATACCACAAGCAGACCGGTTTTGCCTGGTGGATCCAGCGCATGCAGGCTGTGCTTAAGCTGGTCGATATCATCCGCCTGGATCATTTCCGCGGTTTTGCCGGTTTCTGGCAGGTGCCCGGAAAAGCCAAAACAGCCGAGAATGGCCGTTGGGTCAAAGCGCCGGGCAAGGCTTTCCTGGGGGCTGTCAAGACTGCCCTGGGCGACCTACCGCTAATTGCGGAAGATTTGGGGGTGATCACCCCCGACGTAGAAGACCTGCGCGATTCCTTTAACCTGCCAGGAATGAAGGTTGTCCAATTTGCCTGGTGGTCCACCCCGAGCGATACCTTCATGCCTCACAACCACGTACCGAACTGCGTGGTCTATACTGGCACGCACGACAACGATACCGCCCGCGGCTGGTACCAGCGGGTCAGCGAGGAAGAACGCAGCTTCTACCGGCGCTACCAGGGACGTGACGGCAGCGATGTCGCCTGGGATTTGATCCGCACTGCATGGCGCTCGGTGGGCATCATGGCCCTGGCGCCCATGCAAGATTTCCTGGATTTGGGAAACGAAGCTCGGATGAACTACCCCGGCAACCCGAGCGGCAATTGGTCCTGGCGCATGCCGGACGGTGCACTAACCGAAATGCTTAAGAACCGGAT
>JAYRWF010000516.1:0-3235 GCA_041918195.1 Anaerolineales bacterium | reverse complement strand
TCTGATTGTCGATGAAGCCCACCACCTGGAAGACGCCACCACCAATGCCCTCAGCTTCCACGTCACCCAGTTGGACGTTGAGCGCATGCTGCGCGAACTGGGCAGTCCGACCTCCGGTTTGCTCGGCTGGTGCCTGAGCGCGGCGATGGGCATCTTGGCCCCGGAAGAATACGGCGGGTTGAGTTACCTGGTCCAGCAAGCCACCAATTATGCTTTTCACCTCGAGAGCCTCGGACGTGACTTTTTCCAGAGCATCGATCTGTTCCTCCAGGATCAGCGCGAAGGGCGGGAGATGGGCCAATACGCCCACCAGGAGCGCGTCATTCCGGCAACGCGGGCCCAACCGGCTTGGGGTGAGGTTGAGCTGGCCTGGGACGACGTCCAAAAAGTGCTCATCCCCTTGCTTCAGCATCTTGCCAAGTTGGCCAAGGGGATGCTGGAAATTAACGAGGCCCTGGCGGAAACCGATAGTGAGCTGTACGGCAGCCTGGCCAGCCTGCTCCGCCGCCTGCAAGAGTTCAGCGAAGAAATCCAGGCTTTGGTTTTCAACCCGCAAAAGGACCGCGTCTATTGGGTGGAGGTTCAGCCGAATGGCTACCGGGTTTCGCTGCATGCTGCGCCGATTCACATTGGTCATTTGATGGAAAAGCACATCTGGCGCGAAAAATCCACCGTCGTACTGACTTCTGCTACACTCACCACTGCTGGCGAATTCGATTATTTACGCGGCCGCCTGAATGCCGAGGATGCCGAAGAGTTAGCGCTTGGCTCGCCGTTCGACTTTGAAACCGCAGCCCTGCTTTACCTGGCCAATGATATCCCCGAGCCTTCCGACCGGCATGGCCACCAGCGCGGGATTGAAAACGCGCTGGTCCGCTTATGTAAAGCGACCGGAGGCCGGACGCTGGTGCTGTTTACCTCTTACGACCAGCTCAAGCGGACTTCGCAGTCGATAGGCCCGGTGCTGGCGCGTGAAGAGATCCAGGTCTATGAACAGGGCGATGGCGCTTCTGCTCCAGCGCTGCTGGATACTTTTCGAAATTCGCCTCGTTCGGTACTACTCGGGACACGCGCCTTCTGGGAGGGTGTAGATGTGCCTGGCGACGCCCTGTCGGTTTTGGTGATCACCAAACTGCCGTTCGATGTGCCTTCGGATCCGATTGTCGCCGCCCGTTCGGAAACGTTCGAAGATCCCTTCTATCAATATTCGTTACCAGAAGCGATCCTGCGTTTCCGCCAGGGCTTTGGCCGCCTGATCCGCACCCAGTTCGACCGCGGCGTGGTGGTGGTCTTAGATCGCCGGGTGTTGACCAAGAAATATGGGCGGCTGTTCATCGACTCCCTGCCGCCCTGCACGAAAAAAGTAGCTCCGCTGGCTGATTTACCCGAATCGGCTGCCCGCTGGTTGAATTTATAGCCGAAAATTGAAGCATCCCCGGCCGGGCCAGGGATGCTTCACAAGCATTTATTTAATGATCACTTGCCCCAGCGCCAGGTTGACCTTCAGGTTCACCTTCGTTGCGGAGGTGTCATAATTGGGAGAGCGATACAGGTTTTCACCTGCCTTGACATAGCCAGTCGGAAGCGAGCGAATCACCAGACCGGTCTCGGCCTGGATTTCGATCCCAACCGAACTCGGGACTTGAATCGTCAGAAAGCCGATCCCGCCATCTACTTCCCCAGTCAGCGCGCTTCCCTCTGGCAGCCGCAAAGTCAGCGTGCCGACGCCGAAATTGTACTTCAGATTACCGATCTGCAACTTTGCCAGGTCTAGGTCAGCTTCACCAGCGCCCAGGTCGATCGCCAGGTCAATTGGGATGACCGGGTTGAGCCCGAGTTGCCAATCGGTCAGGTTCTCGCGGTTGCCAGGATAGATTGCCTGGCTGCCATTAGCCGACAGCCTGATCACAACCTGGTCGCCGGACTGGCTAAACTCCTGGTTGACCCGCCAGGTATCGGTGGTTTCGGGGACCATCCCGGAGATTAATGTCCCTGGAGCAGCTTGCCCGTCGATCTTCAAGCTGCCCACTCCAGGCTTGATCTCGATCCGGGCGCTGGCGACTGATTGGGGTGCATAATTCAGCGGCTCGCCGGCGGTCAGTGCAGTTGGATAGTGCCAGATTCCCGAATACCACAGCGATCCGACCAGCACGGCCAGCACTACCAGCAGACCCAGGAACATCGTTAGCCAGTTTCGCCGCCGGCCGATAAGTAGATCCATCCCGATAGCTACGAAAATCACCGGCCAAATCGTCGCCAGCACTCGCCAGGGGTTGATCTGCAGGTAGCCCAGGTTGCTGATCAAGAAGGTTATCCCCAGGCCCAGCATTAAAACCGCTCCGGTCAGACCTTCATTCCGCCACAAAGCGTCCAGGCCCCAGGCAATAAACAAAACCGGCCAGAACAAGGCGATCGTCTCCCAGATAGATCCGTCGATCATCCCCAGGTTGTTCATCAGCAGCGCCCCGCCAATGAAAATCAGCAGAAGGGGGAAGAACAGGCTGCCACGCCGCCGGGTTGAAGTCTTTTCCTGGGCGGGCTGTCTTACCGCTGTCGCAGGTTGGGGTGCAACCGGCGCCGCTCCAATCACTTCAGGCGCGACCGGGGGAGCATCTGGCGCTGGGGAGGCCGGCGGGATCGGATCCGGCTGCGGATTGGGTTCGATCGGTTCGATTGATTCAGGAACGGGTGGGATAGTCATTTCTTACAACTCCTTTTGGGCGGCGAATCAAAAGCGCCAACCCGCCAAAGATCAAGAGGACCGGCCAGAACAGGTCAAATTTTAGCCATTCCAGCCCAAGCCCGGCCAGGTCGGGCAGCAGGCTGATCAGCCCGGCCAGGATTAAGGCTGAGCCAGCCAGGATTTTCAACTGGGTGTAGGGTTCGTTGAGCAAACTTGATAAGTACTCCGCCGATAGAGCAGTCTCATAAAACCCTTCACTGGAGCGCTGGGCCACCGGTCGGCGCAGCCGTCCATCCACAGGAAGCATAACCCATAACAGCCCGTACAGCAGCAAGCCGATGCCATGACCGAATGCCAGGGTCACAAATAACAGGCGGATTACGAAAGGGCTGACGCCCAGGTAGGCAGCCAGGCCGCCGCACACTCCGCCCAACAGGACTTGTTCACGACTGCGAATCAAGTTCAAGTTCATGCTCAAGTGCACCTTACTACCGGTTACGCGGCTTCAGGGTATATAAGACCAGGGCCCCGCCGCCAATAATTAGGATGGCC
>JAYRWF010000515.1:0-2461 GCA_041918195.1 Anaerolineales bacterium | reverse complement strand
CTGCTTCGGCCAGCTCCTGGCGCAACTGGTCGGTCTGGCGGGCCGGGCTATGCAGGGCGGCCAACGCCAGGCCATAGCCGGCTGCCGCGCCGATCGCCGGCGCGCCGCGGATGACCATCGCCCGGATCGCTTCGGCCACCCCAGCCGCATCCTGGTATTCCAGGTAGACGATTTCGTGCGGCAGGCGGCGCTGGTCAAGCAGCCTGAGCACACCCTTCCGCCATTCGATACTCCGGTAGGCTTCCATTTCATCCAACCTCCAGCGGTACTTTTGCCTGGATTATAACCCTGGCTGGTCGCGCTGGCTTGAAAATCTCCCCTATTCAAAATTATAAATAAGACTATAATTCTGCGCTGTTTGGTCAATTAAACATATTCGAGGTACCTGCATGAGCCAATCTGCTTGGTGGGAACGACCCGATCTGCGCTATATCGAGGGTCGTTTATTTTTTGGTAATCACGATCTGGAAGCGCTGGCCCGCTCGGCCGGCGCCCCGTTATTCGCCTATTATGGCCCGCGGATTAAGCAATCCCTGGAGCAAGTTCACGCCGCGCTCAACGACCAGGTGATTCGACACGAAATTTTTTATGCGATGAAGGCCAACCGCTTTCTACCGCTGATGACCTATCTCAAGACGCTCGACCTGTGTGGGGTCGATATCACCTCCCCCGGCGAGCTGGACGTCGCCCGCCAGGCTGGTTTCCTGCCCAACCAAATCAGCTACACCGGCACGATGGTCGCGGATGAGGACCTGGAGGTCGTGGCGCGCAACCCACAGGTGCGCTTCAACTGCGATTCGATCAGCGTGATCCGCCGGCTGGGCCAGCGCATGCCGGGTCGCGAGATCGGCATCCGGATCAACCCGCAAATCGGCCTGGGGTATAAGCAGACCTTGCTCTACGCCGGCGACCATTCGACCAAGTTCGGGATTTACCAGGACCGCTACGAAGAAGCGCTGGAGACGGCCGCTCGCTATGACTTGAAGGTTAAGACGCTCCACTTTCACGGCGGATCGGGCTTTCTCAGCCCGGCGCTGAAGTACCTGGGGCGCATCCTGGAACGCTGTGAATGGTTTCTGGAGCGCACGCCCGGGGTTGAGACACTCAATTGCGGCGGGGGCCTGGGTCGCCCGCAGCGCCCGGGCGACGAGCCGCTCGACCTGGGACGCTGGAGCAAGATCCTGGCCGATTTCTTGCTGCCGCGCGGGCTGAAGCTGAACCTGGAGCTGGGTGACTACCTGGTCAAAGACGCCGGCGTACTGCTGCTGCAGGTCAACACGGTGGAGAATAAGGACAGCCTGCGCCTGGTCGGGGTCAATGGCGGGATGAACCTGCAGAACCTGTGGGCCTACTACCAGATCTTCATGCAGCCGGTCCCACTCCGCCACAACCCACAAGCCGCCCTGGAGCGAGTGACGATCGCCGGGAATATCAACGAACCGGTTGACCTGTTCGCCGAAGCCTGTGAGCTCCCGGCGGTCGAGGAAGGCGATTATCTTGCGCTGCTCAACACCGGTGGATACGGCTCATCGGTGGCTTCCAATCACTCAATGCGCGGCAAATTCGGCGAATATTTGCTTTTGGACTGAACAACTCGTATAATTAAACTGTTGTCCAGATCACCGGCCAGGCCGGTTATTTTGTTATACCCGTTCCCCTGGAGACTCTATGGCAGATGCGAACCAATTTGAGGCGATCTTTAACGAGCTGCGGGCGATCTTGACGCCGTATGAAGATCGCCTGCAGTGCACCATCGACCAGCCCGGCTATTATTCCCTGGACGGGGCTTATTCGCCGAAGTACAAGAAAGCCGTCTTCTTCGGTGCGGCGCAGGTGAAGAAGAATTACGTCAGCTTTTACCTGATGCCGGTATATATCCACCCGCACCTGCTGACTGGCCTTTCAGACCCGTTGAAAAAGCGCATGCAGGGGAAATCTTGCTTCAATTTCACCCGCTTAGACCCAGACCTCCTGTCCGAGCTACGCGCGCTGACCGCGGCCAGCTTCGATGATTTTCAAGCCGAGATGCAGGCAGGCTGAGCTGAGCCTGGCGGGAAGGAGAAAACCCAGATGGAACTTGAACCGATCGTGGCGCAACTGCAGGCCAATTCCGCCCGGATCGCCGCCCTGGTCGAGCCTGTCAGCTCAGAACAGGCGTCCTGGAAGCCCGACCCGGAAAGCTGGTCGATCCTGGAAGTGGTCAATCACCTGCTCGACGAGGAAAAGCTGGATTTTCGGGTCCGCCTGGATCTGCTGCTGCACCAGCCTGGGGCGGCCTGGCCGCCGATCGACCCGCAGGGCTGGGTCAGCCAGCGTGGTTACAACCAGCGCTCGCTGGGCCCATCGCTGGCGGAATTCCTGGCCGAGCGCCAGGCTTCGCTGGAGTGGCTGGCCGGATTGAGCGAGGCAAACTGGCAGGCGACTGCCACCGCTCCGTGGGGTGGGGTGTTACATGCCGGCG
>JAYRWF010000514.1:0-4389 GCA_041918195.1 Anaerolineales bacterium | reverse complement strand
TCAACCTGGAACGCCTGACCCGGCGGAAGTACACCCCTTCGCCAGCGGCCTGGGAAGACCAGGTGTTGTATTTCTTGATGCTGGATCGCTATTCCGACGGCAACGAGCAAGGCTACCGGGATGTCCAGGGCATGACGGTCTCAACCGGAGCCACACCCCCCTTCCAAGAACCAGACGCCGGGAACGCAGTCCGCAACGCGGCAGAGGCGGAGCAATGGCGGGAAGCCGGGGTGCATTGGAATGGCGGGACTTTGAAAGGCCTGGCGAGCAAGATCGGGTATCTTAAGCGCCTGGGAGTCAGCGCAATCTGGATCAGCCCGATCTTCAAACAGGTGGCTTACCAGGATACCTATCACGGTTACGGAATCCAGAATTTTCTCGAAGTCGATCCCCATTTTGGCAGCCGGCGCGACCTGCGCGAGCTGGTGCGCCTGGCGCATAAAAATGGAATTTACGTGATCCTGGATATTATCCTGAACCACAGCGGCAATGTTTTCGGTTATGCCGCCGATCGCTACTGGGTGCAGGACCCCTACTCGGGTCGCTGGGACGTGGACCCGCGTTGGGATGGACAGCCGTACCAGGCGAAAGGTTTTTATGACCCCCAGGGCGCTCCAACCATCCCCTTTGGGCCGGTAGACCTGCAGCGCTCCCCGCAAGCCTGGCCGGATGGCGCGATCTGGCCGCGCGAGTTCCAGAACCCCGAGTTTTACAGCCGGCGCGGGCGGATCAGCAACTGGGATTACGATCCAGAGTTCCTGGAGGCCGATTTCTACGATCTCAAAGATATCCACCTGGGCAACGGTCCGGTGGATGACTACCAGCCTGCCGCCGCGCTGTGGGCCTTGTGCCAGGTGTACAAGTTTTGGATTGCTTATGCCGATATCGATGGCTTCCGGGTCGATACCGTCAAACACATGGATCCAGGAGCCACCCGTTTGTTCGCTTCGGTGATCCACGAATTTGCCCAACGGCTGGGGAAAGAGAATTTTTACCTGATCGGCGAAATCACCGGCGGGAGGCAGCGGGCTTTCACGACCCTGGAGTTGACCGGCCTGAGCGCCGCGCTGGGGATCGACGATATCCCCGATAAGCTCGAGTTCATGGTCAAAGGCTACCGCAACCCGGTCGAATATTTCGACCTGTTCCGCAACTCGATGCTGGTACAAAAAGAGTCGCATGTCTGGTTTCGAAATAAGGTGGTGACACTCTTCGACGACCACGACCAGGTGCGCAAGGGTGAAAACAAAGGGCGCTTTTGCGCCGGCGACGCGCGCCTGGCCCGGTTACTGCTACCGGCGCTGGCCTTGAACACGCTCAGCCTGGGAATACCGTGCATTTACTACGGCAGCGAGCAAGGCTTCGATGGCGGCGGGCAGAGCGACCGCTACCTGCGTGAGAGCATGTTCGGCGGCAAATTTGGCGCTTTTCGCAGCCAGGGCAGGCACTTCTTCAACGAAGAGCACCCGGTGTATGCCGAGCTGGCGAAAATCCTGGCTGTGCGGCGGAAAAAGCTCGCCCTGCGGCGCGGCCGGCAATACCTGCGGCCGATCTCCGGCGATGGCGAGCATTTCGGGCTGCCGGAGATGATCGGCGGCGAGATGCGCTCGATCGTGCCCTGGTCGCGCTTGTTTGACGACACAGAAATTGTCGTCGCAATCAACACAGATCCAGACCACGAGCGAGCGGCCTGGGTGGAGGTGCAGGGCGAGTTATACTCGTCCGGCCAGGGCCTGCGCTGCATCTATTCCAATGAAGCCGGCCAGGTTGGCTCGCGAGTCGAGGTGGAGGAGCGAGCCGGGCGGAAAACAGCCTGGCTGCGGGTTGCCCCGGCCGGGGTGGCGGTTTTTGAGAAAGAATAAGGTGGCAAGTGATCGGCCCACCAGGGGAGAGGAGATAGGATGAACGGTTTGAGCGAATTTCCGAAAGTGTTTCGCCAGGCCAGCGGGTTGATCCTGCTGCTGGCTGTGTTAATCCTGGCCGGCCAGCCGGTTGTCAGCCAGGCAGCCCGGCCAGCCGCGGCGCCCGGAACGACTACCCGTACCCCTACGCCGACGCTAATTCCTACTCCCACCCGGACGCCATTGACCAGGGCGCTGCGACGCCAACTTATCTTCGCCCCAACTGGCGGTGGTGCACCTTCCGACTGTGGTAACACCCATTTTGAAGTCCAACCTCAGGTAACGTATTATTCTGCATATCTTGCAAACCACGATGTCATCTCCCTGGAGGATTTTCCGGTTGGGTTTAAGGCGACCGTGCGAATAATTGACCCACAAGGAAAACTGGCGGCATCGCTGCCAATCATCATCCGGGATGAAAGACCCTGCGCATCCGAGGGAGATGACTCTGTCATCAATTCCATCCCACTGATCAGCCTCAGCAGCCAGGCGCCGGAAGGCCGATGGACGGTTCGAGTAGATGGATCAGGTCTATCCGTTAACAACGAATTCGAATCTACCTGGGAGTACTTTGATTATACCGTCGGGAAAATGGTCCCGCCAGGCACCCGCTGGTACGATTCTCGCCGCACCAGCGTGCTAAAACGGGGCGACAGCTTGCTTGTTGAGGGGGTTGTGCCGGGGAGAAAGACTGAACTGATCGTGGCAATCTACCGCGCACCCGTGCCATTTCAACTGGTCACCGCACAATCCGTTATCACCGATCGGGCCGGATTTTTCCGGGCGGGCTTCGCGATTGATAGCACTTATTCACCCGGAGAATATTACGTCCACGTCCAAGGAAATTCCTATTCCGAAGAAGATTACGCCCAGCAAAATAAACGGTTTTACTTCTGGGTCATCCAGCCGTCGCAAGCCTGCCCCGGAGGGATGCCAAGCCAGTTGGGAAAGAATGGCGCTGCAATTGTAAGCGCTGGATCACCCAACAACGTGCGCGAGAAACCCGGGTTGGGCAGCCGTCTGGTCGGAAAAATTTATGAATACGAGACTGTCCGGATCACGGCTGGGCCAAAGTGCGCCGACGGCCTGGTCTGGTGGAAGATCGTTTCAGAGAATACCGGGATCGATGGCTGGACGGCGGAAGGTAAAGACGGAGACTATTGGCTCAATCCGTTCTAAACGTAACACACTGGCTGTCTGAAAAGTCCCTGCATTGCCAGTTCCTGTACAACAGAATAATAACAGGGCTGTCCAAAAAGAGCGTTTGGACAGCCCCTGTTTTCCGTTCAAAACGAATGAACTAGTATTCGCGCGGTTTTGAATCAAACAGGCGCTTGGCCTTGAGCAGCTCTTCCTCCATCTCCTGGCGGATGGCTTCAAGATCTTCTTCGTCCTCCAGGGCGCTTTGGCTCAGGTCGGGGCGCTGGGTGCGGTCGATGAAGGGCTCGATGGCAGCCAGGCGGGCTTCCAGGGCGGCCAGGCGGGCTTCCAGGTCGCTGGGAGCGAACGCCGCGCCCCACGCGGCAGCCTCGCTGGCCTTGGCGCCGCGGCTCTCCCAGGACATCTTCCAATCGAACAGGTCCTTGAAGAATTCCTTCTCCTTGGCGCGCTCCTTGGCGCGTTCCTTCTTGCTTTCCTTGCTCTCCTTGGCCTTGGCCGGCTTGACCGCCAGGTTGGCGCTGATCGCCGCGCCGCTGGCGGTGATCTTGGTCACGGCGACGTTGGTATCGGCCCCGGCGTAAGATTTCGAATTGGGCGTGCTCTCGTTGGTGAAGGCGCTGTTCTGGCTCGTACCAGGGAAGACGTCGCCGCCATCGCCACGGTTGTGGCCCAACTCCAGGTCGCGTTTATTATCCGCCTGCACCAGGGCGACTTTGGCATGCGCTTCGTCGGAGTTGCTCTCGATGGCTTCGTCGATATGCCAGATGAGCAGGCCGGCGGCGGGGAGCAGGCGGTCGTAGCCGGTCTTCTGGCGGTTTTCGAGCAAGAAATATTCGCTGCCCGAGGCGCCGTTCTTCCACAGGCGATAGACCTTCTGGCTGGTCTTGACATCGGCGATCTCGAGGCTGGCGTTTTCCTTCTGGATGACGGCGGTCGCCCAGCCCTGGTTGAGCTTGCACCAGGCGGAGGGATGGGCGGGGATCTCGCCGCCGCCGTTCCAGCTCCCGCCGCCCATCAGGCACCAGTTGCCAACGCCCTCGCTGGAATAGTCGGTGTCGTACAGGTCGGGGAAGCCGAAGAGCAGGTGGCCAAGCTCGTGGGCGCAGACGCCGATCTTCGAGTCTTCGGGGACGGTCAGGTAGGCGTAAATCCGGGCGCCATCGGCCTGGTAAGCGCCGCCGGAAAGCACCCACTTGTGCGACCAGATGTCGTGCTTGCTGCCGGTTTGCTCGCCGCCCGGGCCGGCATGGACAACGATGAAAGCATCGACAAAACCGTCGCCGTCGTTATCGTAGGGGGTGAAATTGATATCGGCGTCGGCCAGCAG
>JAYRWF010000513.1:0-2489 GCA_041918195.1 Anaerolineales bacterium | reverse complement strand
GTGTCTGGCTCACATTGACTCGGGCTTCCTTGACCATTAGACCCCAATCTGGGCTAGGCGGCTGGACACCCAAGCCAAGAAAGCCCAAAGAAGCAATCAGGAAGATGGAATATGAAAAGCGAAGCCCAGTTTCAACCGCCAATGCCGGCCAGACGGAAGGCAGGATTTCACGAAACAAGATATCCAGCTCGCCTTCACCCTGGGTTTGAGCCGCCTCAACAAAACCGCGCGTCTTTACTCTCAGGACAACGCTTCGTACTACCCGAGCAACGATTGGCGTGTATACGACCACAAGGACAATTAAAACATTGTTACGACCCGCACCGATCGAGCCAAGTAACACCAGGGCAAGCAACAAAGCCGGAATAGACAGCAAGCTATCAAATACGCGCATAACCAACTCATCGAGCCAACCCCCTCGATAACCACTAAACAAGCCGACCAATGCGCCTAAGCCAACTGATAGTAAAGTCCCCAGTCCGGAAAGGGAGAGAATACCCCAGGAACCCAACAACACCCGGCTGAACACATCCCGGCCCAGGTTATCTGTGCCAAACAGATGCTCCCATGAAGGCGGCTGGCGAGCTGCTGAGCCGAATTGCTCATTCTCGCCGTATGGGGCGAGAAGCGATCCAAACAAAGCGCAGAAAACGAATAAAACCAGCAGGCTGGCGCCAAAGGCTGAAGCTGGTCGAGCATATAAACCACGCCATACCCTGGCCAGGCCAACAAGCAGATGTTGTTTCACGATGGACCCATTGACAACCCGAACCATGAGTTGGCTGAAGGTCCCGGTCGTTATTGACTTACCTGGCGGAGGTCAGTCCGGCCTGGAAAAGCCTTTAGCTCAAATCCAGTGAACTCGGAGCGAATTGCAGCATTGGTAGCTGAGAAGTAAGGGATTATTAGCGGGCCGCGTTCAATCAACAGGCGCTGAATTTCCTGGTAAGCTTTGACGCGCTCATTCTCATCTTGGGTCGCCCCAGCAACGCGCACCCACTCATCGAACTCAGGATCACAGAAGTGCGCCTCGTTCCACTTGGCGTCGCAGGTAAGCATTACTTCCAGGTAAAACTGGGGGTATGGGCGCGACCCCCATCCAGTTATCCCCAAGTCAACTTCAAGCCATCCATTATCGCCATAATAGACGCTTTCCGGCTCAACCAGGATCCCGACGTTTATGCCCGCTTCAGCCCATTGGTTTTTCAAGGCAGCAGCCAGGTCGGGCCGGTTTTCAGTGTCAGGCGTGTGTAACTCTAAATTCAGGCCTTCAGGATAGCCAGCCTGGGTTAATAATTCTTTGGCAGCGGCGGCGTCACGCGCCGGGATTGAAACGGCTTCGGAATAATAAGCTGGATACAATGGGCCAATTGGGCTGTCTCGGCCAACCGCCCCATAGCCCTGTTGGACTAATTCAAAAAGCGCATTCCGATCTGTCGCCAGCTTAAAGGCCTGAATCACGCGGGGATCGTTACCGGGCGCTCGATCCGAACGTAGGCGAACTACATCGAACTTGTTCGATGGAATGGAGATCGTTTCGATTTCCGGATCCCCTCGCAAGCTCTCATACAGAGGCGTCGCCAACCGCATCACCAGATCCACCTGTCCTCCGCGTATGGCATCAACCATAGCGGTGTCATCATTGAAAAAAATTACCTCAACGCCAGCCAGTTTTGGCTGGCCATCCAACCAATACTGCGGATTGGCCCTTAAAATTATCCTATCTTCCGGGCTGTAGCTACTGACCATGAAAGGGCCGCTGCCATTGAACTGCGCTGGATCGGCAGCGCCTTCTTTCAAGATCAAGGCATGATTATCGCTGAGGTCGTATAAGAAAAAGGGATTGGGTTGAGTTAAGGTGAAAACCACCTCACGATCACCGGCAGCCTCAATTGAGACGATATTCGAATACAAATCCACCGTTGGGAACCCTGAATCGGGAGCTCGCAGCCGGTCAAATGTCCAAACGACATCCCTGGCGGTTAATGGGCTTCCATCGTGAAACAGCACACCATCAACTAAAGCAAAGCGATACACCAGACCATCTTGGCTGACGGTCCATTGCTTAGCCAAACGAGGGATGATTTGCGAAGCTGAATTGACATCCACCAGGTAATCATAAACGTGGCTGGCAACCAGAACTTCACTGTCAGAGGAAATCTGAGCGGGATCGGTTTGGACAATTGGTTGCATAGCCACGCGCAGGGTGGCAGGCGATTCGACCTCCTGGGTTGCGGGCGGGAGAGCGTTCGGCGCGGGCTGGCAAGACAGGAGACCCAAGACGGCTAAAAGTAGCAAGGCTCCGGTCCGTATCTTGAGAGAAGATCGGTGCAGAGTGGGATTCATTGGTTTTCCTTTACTAGCTGGAATAATGTGCCAAAACGATCAGTTAATCGAAAAAGCGCCTGAACTGGCATGGTCTTTGAAGGTAATCGCTTTCAACAAGGCGATTTCCCGCCGGTAAGCATCATTAACAGCATTCAGCAAGT
>JAYRWF010000512.1:0-4700 GCA_041918195.1 Anaerolineales bacterium | reverse complement strand
ATTCGAACTGAGGACCTTCGGGTTATGAGCCCGACGAGCTGCCACTGCTCCACCCCGCATCGTTAGTTAAGCGGCCCACATGATACCATGTCCAACCGGGTGTGTCAAGGCGCTTTTGGACCGAATAATAGCGCGAGCCAGCTTTCCGGGTTGCTTCGTTCGGGTTGGATCACAGCCGGCTGGACAGTCGGGGTGGGCGGGACGGGGGAAGCGGCCAGCGGGATCACCGGGTAATCGCCAGGCCGCGCCATGTGACCTTGCTCATAGGCCCATTTTTCGACCGCTGCATCCGATTGAGCGTAGGCGACTTCGGCGTCCAGGGCGGCTGCAGTCGCTTTCACGATATCGTAACGCTCCTGCACGATCTCGCGCTGCTCGCTCAAGCGGTTCAACTCGGCCAGACGTGAGTTGAAATTGATCACGATCCAGGCTGCCACTGCCAGTCCCAGGATTAATCCAGCATATCGCCATCCACGTATCGGTGAGTTCATAGATAAATCTTACCTTAATTTGCTGTGCCTTGCAAGGATTTTTGTACTGCCTGGTAAACAAAAATCCCCTCACCTGGCTGCAACTTGGATGCCAGGTTGGGGATCCTGAGTGCCGAAGGAGGGATTTGAACCCTCACGAGAGTAATCTCACTACGCCCTGAACGTAGCGCGTCTGCCAATTCCGCCACTTCGGCTGGGGGCAATGTTACCCATTGCGTTCGGTATTTTACCCGTTTTCCAGGATTTGTCAACGCCCTAGCTAGGCCAATTTCGAGATTGCGCCCGACCCGTATCCAGCCCTGCCTTTGCGAGGGATTGCTCTCCATGCTATAATGCATCAAGATGGTCTGAAAATGCTTTGAAAGTGGACAACCAGGCGTAATCCAGGCACGCTTTTATTTAACCACCCATGCTAATATTCGCCCAGCAGGTTTTTTCCCTTCTAACGACGAACGCCGGCAGCCTGGCTTACCACCTGGTGCTGGCTTTTTCGATCCTGGCGGCAATCCTGGGTGTACTGAATCCCTGGCGTGCTGCGAGTTCCCTGCCGATCGAACCGGACACCCGTCGCACCTTGTTTGGCCTGGGCGCTTTGCTGGCTTTACGCTTATTGCTGTTTTTTGCCGCCAGCCTGGCCTGGCAGCAGGCGATCAATAGCGCCCGCCTGCTACCAGCGCTCGAACGCAGCATTGACCTGCTCAGCTTGATCCTGCTGTCCTGGCTGTGGATTTCCCCATCCGCTGGCCGGTTGGTAGATGGGGCCTATGCCTGCCTGGCGGTTCTGCTGATCCTTGGCACGGTCTTCAGCATCTCGAGTGGCTTTGGTCTGGTAGCCGAGCAGGCCTTCAATCGTTCGACCCTTGATACCTATGTCCAGGCTCTCGGACTGGCGATGGCATTCAGCTCCGCTCTGCTGCTCCTGGCGCGCCGCCCACCTGCCTGGCCAACCGGGTTCGGAATGTTCCTGCTGCTAGGCGCTGGCCACTTGCTTCACTTGCTGATCCCGATCAGCGGCGATTACCCCGGCTCAGTCCGCCTGGCCCAAATGATGGCCTTCCCGCTCTTGCTGGCGCTGCCGTTTCGCTCCGCCCCACTGGAAGCTACTCCGGTTGTCTCGCTGCCCTCGTCTTCCGAGCCTGGGATTGGAGTTCCAGCCGACCGGACGAAGACTGCCATTCACAGCCTGGTGTTAAGCTGGGTCGCCGCTGACGACCCGCGCCAGGCCGGCGAGCAGCTGTCGGCTGCCCTTGCACGCCAGCTCCAGGCAGACATCTGCCTGTTCTTATGGCCGCCTGATGCAGATGGGCAGGTGGTTGCCCGCTATGGCTATGATTTGATCCATAAGCTCGCTCTGCCCGACCTGGTCTTTGACGCTGGCAGCCTGCCGGTCACCAGCCTGGCCTTTCAACAAGGACGGGTCTTACGCTTACCCGGCAACAGCACAGTTCCCGATTTGCGTGCCCTGGCCCAGAAACTATCCCTGCAGCGCAGCGGTGCGCTGCTTTCTGTCTCGGTAGCCGCCCAGGGACAGCCGGTCTTGCAGGTCGTGATGCTGGCGCCATTCTCTGGCCGCCGCTGGAGCCAACAAGACCAGGTGTATTTGACCCGCATCGCCGAGCCACTGGCGCAGATCTTGCAACGAAACCAACAAATGAGCCAGATTCAAGTTGAGCTGGCCCAGTCTCGCCAGGCGCTTCAAACGCTGCAAGACCAGGCCGCTCGGATTGAGAACGACCGCACGAAATTGATCGAGCTGGTCTCCCTCCTGCGGCACGAGCCGGACGGTTCGCCAGCGGCGGCGAGTGATCCGGATAAAGGTAACCAGGGTAATGGCGCGTAAGCAAGTCGGTCTTGGATTTCTATTTGCGTTGGTTTCGGCGATCATTGTCGTCGGGTCTTTAACCCTGGCGATGGTCGAAAACGGCGCGCCCTTGGCTGGCATCCCGCTCCAGGTGATGGAATTTGGCCGGCCGTTCCTGCCCGATGCCCGCTCCCAACAGGCAGTTGAGCAGCCGCTCGAGAATCTGGCCCTGGCTGTTGAGCAAATCCTGGCCTTGCCAGAAGAAAGCCTCGCCAGTGTACCTTCCTCTTCTTGCCCGGTCCCAGCCGGTTGGCAAATCTACGTTGTGATGCCAGATGATACCCCGGCCAGCCTGGCGGAACGCTCTGGGATCAGCCTGATTGAATTTGCGCGCTATAACTGCCTGGATGCCCAGGTCAGCCAGATAATGCCTGGCACGACGGTCAACCTGCCGCCCGGCGATCAACTTGCCCTGGCCCCCGATAACCTGGCAATATCCCAGCCGGTCTCAGAGCCGGCTAAGAAACAATCCCAATCTGCCCGTTGCGGGCCGCCTTCCTGGTGGACGGTCTATATTGTCCAATGGGGCGATACCCTGTACCAGATTGCCCTTTCCACTGGCGTTTCGGTTGCTGAGTTGAGACAGGCCAACTGCCTGGGCAGCTCGAATGTGATCCGCACTGGTCAGGCGCTGTATGTGCCCTACCAGCCCACCGGGCAGGTCGTACCCGGTCCGGTGAAGAAGCCTTCTGCTACTCCGCTGCCTGCCACGCATGCACCTACCTTATACCCGACCCTGCCCTTCGGGACGCCTCAGCCGACCAGCCAGCCCACGCCACAGCCGACAGTGGAGCCTACCAACTACCCGACCATCGACCCTACCGAGTTCCCGACGGAAGAACCTACCCCGCAACCGACCGAACAGCCGACCGAGGAACCGACTGAAAAGCCGACTGAAGAGCCCACGGAAGAACCGACAGAAGAGCCGACCGAAGAGCCCACCGAGGAGCCGACGGAAGAACCTACCGAGGATCCGACTGAAGAACCATCTCCCGAACCATCAGAGGCCCCTGCCGAATCCCCAACCGAAAGCCCCACCCAGGCCCCAGATCCCGAGCCAGCCGGGGAGGCTGAACCCGAAGCCTTCTTGCCCAACCGCCTGGCCGCCCAGGCTTCCATCTGGCGCCGATCCTGGGTATTGCCCTTGCTGGGTTATCTAACTTTCTTATTCCAGTTGATACAGGGATATTTATGACCCGACCCGCTTCTCGATCCTTATTGGTTCTCGTGCTGCTCAGCTTGCTGGCGGGTTGTGCTTCTCCCGGGCTGATGGGCGCGCAATTCTCGGTCCTGGTGCAGGCGGAGCCGACCCAGGTTATCTACCAGCCACCGGCCAACGCCACACCGACCCCCACACCGTTCCGGCCGATCCCACCCACCCCGGCTCTGCTTCCCACCAACACTCCCACTCCCGAGCCCACTCCCACTTCGGTGGTGGATGCTTACCTGGCGCCGGAACAGCTCGAGCAGCTCCCTGGACAGGTGAATATCCTGCTCCTGGGCACCGATCAGCGCCCCTGGCAGAAGGGCAAGAAATACCGCACCGATACAATCATCTTGGCGACCTTGAACAAGGAGCTTGGCACCCTAAACCTGACCTCCTTCCCCCGCGATCTTTTTATCGAGATCCCCGGCCATGGCCAGGACCGGATTAATACGGCCTATGTCTATGGCGGTATTGAGTTGGTGGCCCAGACCTTCAAAGAGAATTTTGGGATTCGTCCCGACCACTATGTCTTGATTAACTTTTTCAATTTTAAACAATTCGTCGATGAGTTGGAAGGCCTCGAAGTGGATGTCGAGCAGGAGTTGTCGGATTACCGCGAAGGTTATTGGACGACTATTCCGGCTGGCCCGGTTCACATGGACGCCGATATGCTGCTCTGGTACGTCCGTTCGCGCAAGACTTCTAACGATTTCGCCCGCAACCGCCGCCAGCAGGAAGTCCTGCGCGCGATTATGAAAGAAGTCATCACCCTGGATAACCTGGGCCGGATACCAGAGTTGTATGATATCTACAAGGATATGGTCACCACCGACCTGAGCCTGGGCGATGTTCTGCCCCTGGCGCCGTTAATTCTTAAGCTGGCCAGCGGGGGCGAGGTGAATAGCTTCTATATTAGTCCAAAGATGGTCTCGGATTACATCACCCCGGGCGGCGCGATGGTCTTGCTACCGGATATGAACGCCATCCGCAAGTTGATCCGAAAATCTCAAAATATGCCCTGAAGTTGCTCGTATGAATTGATCATTGTTTGGCCCAAAAATTGCATCTCTCCTTCTCAGAAAGCGCAGTCGACTTTTTGAGACTTCAGGAGAGATGCAATGTCATTAAAGGGCAAGGGGAT
>JAYRWF010000511.1:0-2924 GCA_041918195.1 Anaerolineales bacterium | reverse complement strand
GCGAGAGTTGAGCGATTTGAACGAATGGCGGTGACGCCAGGTCTTGAAGGGGCCTGATTGCTGGGTATCGGTAAAGCCATCCTGGCTTATATTGGAATGAACAGCCACCCAGCGAACCGGCAAGGGACCCAGCCAGATTGTGAAATCGGCTATCGAGCCTTCTGCAAGCGGCTCAAACCGGTTAAGTTTTAAGAACATCACCGGCGGGGTTAAATCTTTTAAGACCCGAGAAGAGTTATGAAAACCAGCTACTGCAGCAGGCGAAGCCGCAACCAAAGTTCGATGACGATACGTTTTTAAAGAGGACACGCACAACTCCTATATTGAACTAGAGCAGACAAATGACTGATTAACTGGAAGTATAACAGATTCACCGCGATATGTCAATATATTGTATAGTTATTGTATATTTTAATTGGTGTTTGCGAACCCGGCTAGCCCACCCCAAAGAAGCATCAATCTGCCGTGGTAGAATCGGGCCGTACGGAGAGAAATCTAACTCAAGGAGAATTCCATGCCCGAAGCTGTCATTATCGATGCCATTCGCACCCCGATCGGCGCGCTCGGCGGCAGCCTGTCCAGCATCCGCCCAGATGACCTGGCTGCCCTGGTGATCAAGACCATCCTCCAACGCAGCGAGATCAACCCGGCGGAAATCGAAGAAGTCTACTTCGGTTGCGCCAACCAGGCCGGCGAGGACAACCGGAACGTGGCTCGGATGGCAGTTTTACTTTCTGGACTACCGGTCGAAATCCCAGCAGTAACTTTCAATCGCCTGTGTGCGTCAGGACTGGCAGCTGTCAATCAAGCTGCACGCGCCATCCGCCTGGGCGAAGGCGAGGTTTACATTGCCGGGGGCGTGGAAAGCATGAGCCGGGCGCCTTATTCGCTCCCGAAAGCGGAAGCTGGCTTTCCCTTTGGCAACCTAACTGCTTGGGACACTGCCCTGGGATGGCGGTATCCGAATCCAGTAATCAAGGAACAATATGGGATCGATTCGATGGGAGAGACTGCCGAAAACCTGTCTGAGATGACCCAGATTTCGCGCCAGGAACAGGACGCGTTTGCAGTCGCCAGCCACCAGCGGGCAATTGCAGCCATCGATAGCGGAAAATTCGCTGAGGAAATCGTGCCGGTGCCGGTGCCGCAGCGGAAAGGCGACCCGCTGCTGGTTCAAACCGATGAACGGCCGCGCCGGGATACCACACTGGAATCGCTGGGACGACTAAAACCAGCTTTTCGCCCTAACGGCAGTGTAACAGCGGGAAATTCTTCTGGGCTGAACGATGGCGCAGCCGCGATCTTGCTGACCAGCCTGGAAAAAGCCCAGCAGCTCGGGCTGCGCCCGTTGGCGCGAGTGGTTACCAGCGCGGCGGCTGGGGTGCCGCCGAGGATAATGGGGATTGGGCCAGTACCAGCCGTCCAGAAGGTTTTGCAACGCGCCAAGCTGGGGATCGATGACATTGGGCTGGTTGAGCTGAACGAAGCCTTTGCGATCCAATCCCTGGCAGTGATGAAAGAGCTAGGCCTGCGACATGAGATCACCAATGTGAACGGCGGTGCGATCGCCCTGGGACACCCACTGGGCTGCTCGGGGGCGCGGATATTGACCACCCTGGTCCACGAAATGCGCCGCCAGGCGAGCAATTCTCGCCGCCCGTTTTACGGCCTGGCTACGCTGTGTGTAGGGGTCGGGCAGGGCGAAGCCACGTTACTCGAGTGGATCGGCGATTAATTCTAGCTACTCGCGCACGGCATTGAGAAAATCCGCCAGGCACCCATAGGCAGTGGTATGGGCGCCTGGATTTTCTTCAATGATCGATAGGCGGCCCAGGACATCGGTCTCAAACTGCATCACGCTGGTGGTGCCTTCGGCGGCATACATCGGCGAGGTACGATCAACCAGCTCAGGCCGGACGGTGGCGCGGACCTGGTCGCCTTCGCGTACCGCAGTGCAGATCAATTTATAACGTTTTCCCTGGCTAGCAGCTTCCGCAACCAGTTCGGGGGTGATGGCACGGATCCCCTGGCGATCGACCTGTTGGGGTTTAAGCGGCAAATTCATATTAACCGTGACCAGAGCGGCGATCTTCACCGCGGCATCCCAACCATCGATATCGCCGCTGGGGTCCGTCTCGGCAATGCCGATTTTCTGAGCATACGCGACGGCCTGGTCAAACGATTCGCCTTGCTCCATGCGAGTGAGGATTAGATTGGTGGTGGAATTCAAGACGCCCTGGAAGCGCAGCAAGCGAGCCGCGGGCAGGGTCTCTCGGAAGAGGGAGAAGATCGGGGCACCATCCATGACGGCTGACTCAAAATAAAATTTCACGCCATGGGCTCTGGCCAGGTCGGTCAAGGAGCGATAGCCATGGACAACCGGACCTTTATTGGCGGTCACGACATGCATCCCTTGGGTTAGCGCCTGCTCGATAAAACTAACCGCCGGCTGGCCATCGGCATAACTGACCGGCGTATTTTCAAATAAGACATCCGCCGGACAACGGCGGATGAAATCATAGCTGTCCCCAGGCAAGGGTTGGGTGGAAAGCTGGTTCAACGAGCCAGGCTGGCCTTCTTCCAGGAGGACGAGGGCTTTTTCGAGATCGATTCCCTGGGGATCGATGGCGGCACCATGCCGGCCGGTGGCAATCCCGGTCACAGAAAATGCCAGGTTGTATTGCTCGATCAATTCCTCCCGTTTGCTAAGCAGCAAGCGGGCGAGAGCTTTACCAACGTTTCCAAAACCTAAGAATGCCAAGCGGTAGTTTTTCATTTCTTTCTCCTGAATAAAGTGTTGCGGCGGCTAGATTTGCGGCCAGGGGAACGGGCGCCGGTCTGGATCGGGGGCGGGGAATTCCGGCTGGGCGAGCAATTGGGTCGCTCGCCGCCTGAGCGCCCGCACTTCCGCCGGGCTAATCAGG
>JAYRWF010000510.1:0-7530 GCA_041918195.1 Anaerolineales bacterium | reverse complement strand
CTCTCATTCATCGTCCCCAATTGCTGATCAATCGCGGCATTAACTTGGGCAAGTTGTGCAGCCGGCAGCCGGTTGAGCAAGGTATATAAGTCGCTGCCTGCCGGAAGCCGGGATAGGTCAAAGCCCAACTGTTGTCCGAGCACAGCGGCACGCGCCGGGTCAGCGGCGATTTGCTCCAGAAAATTTCCAACCAGCAGCGGTCGGGCCAGGATTGTGCTCAGCCGGCCCTGCACGGCTTCGTCAACTGTGGTCAGCACATAGACCGATTCCTTTACCAAGGTCGGGTACGTTCCGACAAGCTGAGAATACTCCGGCGAGTCCTTACTAACCAGGGTATAGGCGGCCAGGACAGTCTCCTGCTCGGCCTTACTCATGAACAAGAAGCGATTTTCCAGAGCCGACTGGCGAATGGCCTGCGGAACAGCGCTTTCCACTCCGCTCTGTTGGATTCCGACGTTGACAATGTCAGACATGTAATCAGGCAGAGCCAGGTCAGTATTAGCCTGAACAAACAATAGAACAATACTAAACAAAACCCAAAGCGTATAAGGCTTTAAATATTTCAATAAACGCAGCATAGTTGCAACAACTCCAAATACCAGGCGCTAAGAAAGCTTATCGGACATATCAGGAGCTAAATGATTAGCGCGCTCGATTAATAGTTTCAAAGCAGCCGTCACCTGCTCTTTTTCGCTCGCCGAGAGCGCACTGGCCAGGTGCTCAAACCAGCTCTGGCGAGCGCTGATACTCTCCTGCAATACCTGGTGGCCTTTGCTGGTCAAGACAATCTGCTTCATTCGACGATCGACCGGGTCCTCGCTCCGCAGGATCAAACCCTGCTGGACCAAGCGCTCAAGCAACTGGCTGGCGGCTGCCCGGGTAATGCCCAGTTCTTCGCCAATATCCGAGACGGCAACGTTGCCTTTGTGAAAGATTCGAAACAATGCGCCAATCTGCGGCATGGTAAGCCCGCTTTCTTTGGCATGGCGCAAGGAATTGCGCATGGAGTTACTCATGAAAACCCCACTCCATTCGGTGAGCAGGGAGGTGAGTGGGTCAGGGGGTGGCATCAATTAAGCCTCCTATATTGTTTAGAATACTTAACTATATAGTATTCTTACCTATTTGTCAATGCTGAAGCGGGATTCAAACTTTCGATTGCAAGGCTAACCAGGAAGCGTGTAAACCGAAATATGCCGCTTGCTGTTGGCCGTAAAAGCAGACTGATCCCAGGCTCCCCAACGCTGGCTGCGTTGCAACCCAGCCAGGCGCGCCATCAAATCAAACTCGGAGGGCCAGACATAGCGCAGCTTAACTGGGTAAAAATGTGTACCTTGCTCGGTAAGAACAATATGCTGGCTGACGATCAGTTGAAGCAGCGGGTCGTGCTGGGTGGCATCTACCCGCACCTCTTGCTCCCCGATTTGCACTGTGCGGAAAGCTTGCCCATCAACAAAACGGTTCAAATCGGGGACAAAGGCCTCGACCAGGAAGCTTCCGCCAGGCGCCAGATGGTGGGACACATTTTCAAAGCAGCGAAGCTGCTCATCTTGAGTTAGCAAGCCAAAGAAGGTATTAAACAGGACGTAGATCAAGGTATAACAGCCTTCAACAGCGAGGTCAGCAAAATTTCCGATCGTCACCTGGATATCCTCACCACCCGCTTTCGAGCGCAGCCTGGCCACCATGGCGGGCGAGGCATCAATACCGGAAACCGCCACCCCTGCCTGGTGGAGAGGGATCGCAATCCGGCCGGTTCCGATGCCAAGTTCGAGCGCTCGGCCGCCCTGAGCGAGTTGCTTCAGCGCGGTCAACGCAGCAGGATCATAATCAGCATACCAGACGTCATAGACACTTGCAATTCGCTCTCCATAGGTCTCTTCGTGGTAAGAATTCATTTTATTATCCTTTCTAACCGGCATCCCTGCAGGATAAAACACGACCCAGATCGGTTAGGATTATAATCCGATCATAGGTTTCGTCCACTTCTCCCAGGTACATTACCGGCTTCATCTTGGATGTAGCGGTGCTGGTAAGGATAGGCTGATGGCAATCACTTTCACCCAATATCAACATAACCCAGATTATGAAAGAGTTAGCCAATTCTTGATCAAATATTACCAGCCTGGCAACGCCGACGGCAACTGGCTAGAGCCAGCCTGGGAGTACATGCACTTCCACCCCGCACTGGATGCAGCAAGCCTGAACAAATTCGGGGTTTGGGAACAGAACGGTGAAATCGTCGCCGTGTGTCACTACGAATCCCGACCTGGCGAGTCTTTTTTCCAATTTCATCCCGGATATGGCTATCTGCGGGAGAAAATGCTCGACTATGCCGAAAGCATTTTGAGCGGTATCTCGCACAACAATGGCCGCCAATACTTGTGTGCTTACATCAACGAGACCGACCTGGATTTCCTCACCCTGGTCAAGGCGCGTGGCTATGAAGAAGACCCACAGAATGTACGACCACTTTATCGCCTAGATATTCCCGATCCTTTTCCCGCCATCCAACTCCCCGCTGGTTTCCGCCTGACCAACTTAGCTGAGGAGTGTGATTGGGTAAAAGTCCATCAGGTGCTGTGGCGGGGCTTCGATCATGGAGATGAAGTTCCTATGAACGAAGAGGAGCTGGAGAGCCGCCAGAAGATGTTTGATACTCCCAAAGCACGCCGCGACCTGAAAATCGCTGTTTCCGCACCAAATCGAAATTTCGCCGCCTTTTGTGGAATGTTCTTCGAACCCACCCACCGCTATGCATATGTAGAACCCGTCGCCGTTGATCCGCGTTATCGGCGCCTGGGGTTGGGAAAGGCGGCTGTTTTGGAAGGTGTCCGCCGTTGCAGCTTGCTTGGAGCAACGGTTGTCTATGTTAGCTCGGATCTGCCCTTTTACCAGGCGCTTGGCTTCAAGAAGGTTATTAACAGCCAATGCTGGGTGAAATACCTGGAATAGTCTGTGATGCCAGGTATTTGATCCCCCAAGAAATAAACCCGCATAATGGTAAACTTATCACCGATATCACCCAGGAATAATTGAGGCAACATGTCAAAGAACACCGCAACCGCCATCGCTATGCCGAACATCGCTTTTATTAAATATTGGGGTAATTGCAACCCTCGGGCGCGTGTCCCGGCGAATGGCTCGATTTCGATGAACCTGGCCGGGCTTGAGACGCGCACCACAGTGACATTTGACCCTGAGCTACAAGCCGACCAGCTCATCCTGAACGGCGGGCCAGTGTCGGGGCTGGCACTGGCGCGGGTGATTGAGTTCCTCGACCGGGTGCGAGAGATGGCCAAGCTGGCTTGCTCCGCCCGGGTGGACAGCCAGAATAATTTTCCGATGGGCGCCGGAATCGCTTCTTCGGCTTCAGCATTTGCTGCGCTCAGCCTGGCAGCCAGCCGGGCAGCTGGACTATTGCTGAGCGAGTGGGCGCTGTCGGCGCTGGCTCGCACCGGCTCGGGCTCAGCTTGCCGTTCTGTGCCGGGCGGCTATGTCGAATGGATTGTCGAAGCCTGTTCAGAATACTCGGCAGCGATCAGCATTGCCCCAGCCGATCACTGGGAACTTGCAGACTGTATTGCAATCATCAGCCAGGAACACAAACCGACCGGATCCACCGAGGGCCATGCCCTGGCCTATACCAGTTTACTGCAGGTTGCCCGGGTAGACGATGCCCCACGCCGGTTGGAAATTTGCCGCCTGGCAATCCTGGAGCGCGATTTCGATTCGCTGGCCGAGATTATCGAGCTAGATAGCAACCTGATGCATGCGGTGATGATGACATCCCAACCTCCGCTACTGTACTGGCAGCCAGCCACAATCGCCCTGATGCAGGCCGTGAAAGAATGGCGCGCTGGCGGGCTGCCAGCAGCCTATACAATCGACGCCGGGCCAAATGTCCACGTGCTCTGCCCAGCAAGCGCAGCTGGACAGGTAGCTGAACAAATCCGCCAGATACCCGGGGTGCTGGAAGTTTTGCAGGCGAGGCCTGGCGGCCCTGCTCGATTGGTGTAGGTAAGAAATCTGTTAGAAAGCCGGCAGGCAAGCTTACCCTCGCTATACGAAACCTTTCAATGGAGATATAATCGGAAGGCTGTAAAACCATGAAGTTGTTTGATTTAAGAGAATGGTGGATACGATGATTGTTACCGAAATCCTGACCTTTATCCTGGGGATTGTGCTGCTGATTGTGCTGCACGAACTGGGACATTTTGTCGCCGCGCGCGCGCTTAAGGTTGAAGTAGAAGAATTCGGCCTGGGCTTCCCGCCGCGGATTAAGCGCCTGTTCCGGCTATGGGACACCGATTTCACCCTGAATGCGATCCCACTTGGCGGGTTTGTCCGCCCAAAAGGCGAAAACGACCCAAACGTTCCTGGCGGGCTGGCCGCTTCCAGCCCGTGGGTACGCCTGGCGGTGTTGTTTGCTGGACCGCTGACCAACCTTGCCGCAGGTGTACTGCTGGGAGCGGTGCTTTTCTACAACATGGGCAAACCTATCACCAGCCAGGTAGTGCTCGAATCAGTCGCGCCTGGCTCACCAGCAGAGCAAGCCGGATTGCAGAAAGGCGACCTGATCGTCGAAGTTGACGGTGCGCCGATCGATAGCCGGGAGAAACTGCAAACCCTGGTCAGCCAAAAAGTGGGCAGTGAGATCAGCCTGGTTTACGAGCGAAGCAACCAGCGTTATACCACCAGTCTGACCCCACGCCTCAACCCGCCACCTGGCGAAGGTGCAATGGGTATAGCAATGACCAACCCATCTGAGCCAATCTCAGTTGGCGAGGCCTTCAACCAGGGCATCAGCGTCACTTATGATAATATTCGCGGCATCCTGACCTTGCCGGTGCGCCTGGCACAGGGCGAAGCCAGCCCCGAAGAGGGCCGGCTGGTCGGATATCGCGGGATGTTCGAGATCTACCAGCAAGTGGTTAATCCTCTCTTATTCTTTATGCTGATCTCAATTTCGTTGGGTGTGATCAATCTGCTGCCCTTCCCAGCTCTGGATGGCGGCCGGATTTTAATGACTCTGCCCGAGATACTCTTCCGGCGCAGGATCCCAACACGCTTCGAAAATGCACTCAACCTGCTCGGGTTCACTTTTCTGCTGCTGGTATTGATTTATGTCAACGTCCAGGATTTCATCAACCCAATTCAACTGCCTTGATCATTTCTAAGTATGACGACTCCAATCAATCCTTCTGAAATCTCACTCCAGGACGTTCTGGAAGCGCTGCTCGCAGCCGATAAGCCCTTTCCCCCACGCTTTCTTTATCGCCTGTCTGATCTTGAACCCGAAGAGCTGAAACGCCTGGAATCAATCTGGCTACAGGTTCCGGATTGGCGACGCAGGGCACTGCTTGAGGATATCGAGCAACTCGGCGATGACGATACCCTGCTTTCTTTTGAAGCACTGGCAGCATTTGCGCTGCGAGATAGCGACGCCCAGATACGCCTGCCTGCTATCCGCACACTTTGGGAATATGAGAATCCGCAGCTGGGCAGAAAATTCCTCGATCTAGCCGAGCACGACCCGGACCCGGCAGTGCGTTCAGCTGCTGTCAGCGGCCTCGGTCGCTATGTTTACCTGGGAGAGATTGAAGAGATTCCGGCCGAACTTTTGGAACGGATCGAAAAACACCTGCTGAAGATAGCTCAAAACGGTGAAAATGCTGAGTTGCAGCGCAGCGCCCTCGAGTCGCTTGGCTTTTCAAGCCGCCAAGAAATCCCGGCCTTGATTGAAAAGGCTTACCAGAGCGGCCAAAAAGATTGGATTGCCAGCGCCTTATTTGCAATGGGGCGCTCGGCCAACCAGCAATGGAAAGCGTATGTACAGGATTCGCTGGACAGCCAACACCCGGTCATTCGCGCCGAGGCGGCCCGTGCGGCAGGCGAGCTGGAAATCACCACAGCCCAACCACGCCTGGTCGAGCTACTCGACGACCCAGACGACCAGACTCGCTCAGCCAGTATCTGGTCTCTGTCGCAACTGGGCGGCGAGGGCGTGCATCAATTGCTCGAGCAACTGTTAGTCGAGACTGAAGACGACATGGAACGCGAGTTCATCGAGTCTGCCATCGATAACCTGACTTTCAACGAAGATATGGGCCTGCTACCGCTTCTCGACCTGGCCGATATACCACCTGCCAGGCGCAGTGCGGCAGAAACCAGCCACGAAGCAGAGATCGAAGAAGCTTTTGGCAGCGACACCGATGATGAATTCGGCGAGTATGATGACCTGGATGAGTTCTCCAATGATGAGGACGAATGGCTAGATGACGAAGATGAGGATGACTTAGAGGATTACGCTGATTGAACGACTACCTGCGGCTCTTCAGCAACAACCTGCTCCCGATTTTTCTGGCCGCTGGGGCAGGTTATTTGTTGGCCCGCTGGCAGCCGATCAACCCCCGAACGCTTTCAACGGTTACATTCTACGTCTTCAGCCCCTGTTTGGTCTTCAACCTGTTGACCACCACCCGATTAAGCAATAGCGATATCGCTCGTATGACGCTGTTTGCGGTGGCCTGCATCAGCTCAGTTGGTCTGTTTGCCTGGCTGGCCGGGCGCGCCTTGCGGCTGGAACGGAGTTTGCTGGCAGCGGTGGTGATCACCAGCATGTTTATGAATGCTGGTAATTACGGGATGCCGGTGGTCTCTTTTGCCTTCGGCGAAACCGCCCTGGCTTTCGCCAGCCTCGTTTTTGTGGTTAATACTGTGATGGTCAATACTGCTGGGGTGGTGATCGCTTCACTGGGAAAAACCAGCCTGCGAAATTCATTGATAAATTTACTCAAGCTGCCCACGTTTTACGCTGTACTTCTGGCGATTCTGATCTTGCAAACCGGCTGGGAAACGCCTCTTCCATTGGCAAGGACAGCCAAGACTCTAGGCGACGCATCGATCCCGGCCTTGTTGATCCTTCTCGGAGTACAATTCCATTCTATCCAATTGAAAGGTAAAATACTTCCACTCAGCCTGGCGAGTTCAGTGCGTTTGTTGGTCGGGCCGGCCCTGGCTCTAGGACTGAGTGCCTTGTTCGGCCTACAAGGCGCAGCTCGCCAGGCCGGGGTGCTGGAAGCAGCTATGCCGGCGGCAGTACTGAATACTGTTCTGGCAACCCAATTCGATACTGAGCCATCTTTTGTCTCAGCGGTGGTAGTTGTGACAACCTTGTTTAGCATATTTACGCTTACCCCATTGCTGGCTTTTCTGGGAGGTTAAATGCAGCGTAAGTTTCTGGCCGGAATCTGGCTGGTTTTCTGCCTGGCGCTCGCCTTGCCTGGTGCTGCGGGTTCGCAGCAAGCAATCAGCGCGTTCAGCGCCAGTTACGAATTTGGCAAGCAGATCCACTTCCAAGCCAGCCTGCAGTCAGACGAGCCAATTGAATATGCCTTACTTTACTACCAGGAAAAAACCAGCCCAAACAGCTTCTTTGAGCCAGTCCAATTTTCGATCCAGGATGGGAACACTTATCTGTTGGACTGCCGGCTCGATCTTTCACTGCATCCCATCCGGGCATTCTCT
>JAYRWF010000509.1:0-3978 GCA_041918195.1 Anaerolineales bacterium | reverse complement strand
TGACTCAGATCAGGTTGTATGGGCGCGCCTCCCTGGCGTTCAATAAGATTTCTATCCATGAGTCCTGTTGAGCCACGGGGTCCCCATACCCCGTGGCTTTTGATTTAATCAAATCGCCAGGCCGCGCCCCCTCGCGCTGCCTGGATCCCTGCTCGAACTTCAGCCAGCCACGGGTAACGTGACTGGCTTTTCTTTTTCAGATAGGAACCTTAGCAATGAATAATGCAACAAACTCCAACCTTGACCTGCCCCAATCCGGCGCCTCCGCCCCCCGGCATGATCAGGGTGTTGTCCACAAGAAAACCATCGGCAACTACACCGTCTGGACCGGTGGTCGCCATATTCTTTGCGAGCTCTCGACCCGCCTGCGCAAGCAGTTGGTGTACCCGACGGCCGATCCGAATTCCCTGGCCCACATCGTGCGCCAGGTCAAGACCATCGAGCATGTTGACCCGGTCGCAGTCGGGGACCAGGTTCGCTTTATCGATTCCCAGGACGGACGCGGCTTGATCACCGAAGTGCTGCCGCGCCGCAGCCGGCTGACTCGCCGCACCCCCGCACCGATGCCCGGCGCGCACACCTTCGAACAGGTGATTGTCGCCAATATCGACCAGGTGGTGCCGGTCTTTGCCGCCGCCGACCCGCCGCCCAAGTGGAATCTACTCGACCGCTACCTGGTCTCGGCCGAATCGCTCGACCTGCCCTCGCTGATCTGCATTAACAAGCTCGACCTGGTACAGGACCCGGATGGTCAGATCGATACGGGCATCCAGGAAGCCGTTGAAGAATACCGGCGGATCGGCTATCCGGTCCTGCTGGTCAGCGCAATCACCGGCCAGGGGCTGCCCGAGCTGCGCCAGGCCCTGGCTGGCCGCCTCTCCGTCCTGGTCGGAAAATCAGGGGTCGGTAAGACCTCATTGTTGAACGCCCTGCAGCCCGGCCTCGGTCTGCGCGTCAGCCAGATCAGCCAGGCCACCCACAAAGGCCGCCACACCACCACCCATCTCGAGCTGTTTCCGCTCGAAACCGAGCCAGCCGCCAGCATCGTCGACACCCCCGGGATCCGTGAATTTGGTCCCTGGGATGTGCACCAGGATGACCTGGCGTTGTTCTTCCCCGAGATGCGCCCGCTGGTCGGACGCTGTAAGTTCGGCCTGGATTGCCACCACGATGAAGAGCCCGGCTGCGCCATCCGCAAAGCGGTCATGGCCGGCTCGATCAGCCCACGGCGCTATAAAAGCTACCACCAGTTGAGGGCCGACCCATGACCAAGATGACCCTCAACCTCGACTTTCGCTGCAAGCACTGCGGCCAGTGGGTTTCAACCAACTCGCACCTCTCAGGCGTCCAAAACCGCAACCACTGCCCGTACTGCCTGTGGTCGCGCCACCTGGACTGGAAGCGGCCGGGCGACCGCCTGGCCGCCTGCAAGGCGGAGATGCGCCCGCTCGGGTTGACCGTGAAAAAGGCGGCCAAGAAATACCCTCTACCTTCCCACGGCGAGTTAATGCTAATCCACCAATGCGTGGACTGTGGCAAGCTTTCGATCAATCGCATCGCCGCCGACGACGACGCGCCAGCCCTCGACCAGGTCTACCACGCCTCCCGAAAAATGGCCCCTTTCTTACGCCGGCAGCTCGCTGAACTGGGCATCCAGGCCCTGCGAGCTGCCGACCAGAAACTGGTCAATACCCGCCTGTTTGGCGGCAATTAGCCCCTCTTTCAGTATAATGTGGAAAACGTATGGATGAAACGGTCTCGCCGTTTCATCCATACGTCTCCTCATACCTTTTAACCAGGAGTCCCCTCGTGAAATCACTGCACCGGTTCCTTCCAATCCAACCCTCCACCCTGGAATTCATCCGGGAAGGCCGGAGCACTCCGGGCTACAGCCTGTTCGACTGGCTCCACGGCTATGTCTATGGCCGCTGGACTTACCTCTACCTGGCCATTGGAACCGGGCAGCATCCACTCGCCAGAACCTTTACCCGCCTGGCAGCGCTGCTCCCCAAGAAAAAAGCATTGCCCGAAGAGCCTGTCTCAGGCGGTTTTGCCGATGGCTATCACGGCAAAGTCGTTCCGCTCCAGGCTGCCACCCAGTTGGTAACCATCAACGAACCGGTCCAACTTCCTGGGCTGGAAAAAGTCATTCCCTATCCCAAGGCGCGTGATCTCATTCTCAAGAACCCGCAGCACATCCTGGCCCTGGACTGCCCCTGCCGCTCCGCGCGCGAAAATCCCTGCCTGCCAATGGATGTCTGCCTGATCGTCGGCGACCCTTTCGCCAGCTTCGTCGAAGAACACCATCCCCAGCGCTCCCGACGGATCACTGCCCAGGAAGCGGTCGACATACTGCGCGCTGAAGATGCCCGCGGCCACGTCCACCACGCCTTCTTCAAAGATGCCATGCTCAACCGCTTCTATGCCATCTGCAACTGCTGCGAGTGCTGCTGCGGGGCGCTGCATGCCCACCAGCACGGCACGCCTATGCTCGCCTCCTCTGGCTATCTCTGCCAGGTGGACGAAGACCTGTGCATCGCCTGCGGCGAGTGCCAGACCTACTGCCAGTTCGGAGCCATCCACCTGGAGGATTATCGCTCGGTTATCGATCAACAAGCCTGCATGGGCTGTGGCGTCTGCCTGGACAAATGCGACCAGTCAGCCCTCTCGCTTGTTCGCACCCCCGAACGCGGCGAGCCGCTCGAAATTTGCGACCTGCTTACTTCCCTACCGTTACCCACATCTGCCGGCCATCCGTAGCCAGCTCAATCCACCCGTCCTGATCCGTCCGCAGCAGCGTGTATCCCTCCAGCGCATCGATCACCTCAACATCCGGTACGCCTCGCCGATCACCAGCCGCGACGCTCAATAGAAAAACCTGCGGCTGGTATTTTTGCAGTAGCCCGGCTGGGTTAAGCGAGGCATAGCCGCCATCGGTCAGCAGCGCCGCGCTCATCCTCCCCATCCTCGGATCGGACTGGAGCGCCTGCAGCGTCTCACGATCCAGGCTGACCGGCAGCCAGGCCCGGAAATCCTGCCATACGACCATCAACGCTGCCCCCCGTTGGTTAGCCGAGACCACCTCCAGCCAGGCGTCTTGTCCCAAATCGATCACTTGCCCATCTTGAGCTGGAACTACCGGCACACCCACGCCCGCCAGGTAGCCATCCAGATCGCGCGCACTGCGTGTTCCTCCGCGCTTCCCTGCCCATAAAACCTGATCGGCCGGGTAGCGCTCCAGCACCCGCGCCAGGCTGCCAATTTGCTCGTCCTCAATCCCGGCTACGATCAAAAAATCCAGCCGCCGGTTGCCAGGCGACAGCCGCCGACCCAATCCGTCCGATAACAGGGACGGGCTGGAGCCGCCATTCACCAACAAGCTGCGCCCGTCGGGGGTCTGGATCAGGATCGCCTCTCCGCTGCCCACGTCCAGCAGCGTCAGGTGCAGTCTCCCATCCGGCGCGCTCAAAGCCGCCTGCCAGACCAGCACCGTCAGCAAGGCCAACCCACCAAGTAGATAAGGGAACAGCTTTCCCATTGCCGGCGCCGCGCCTGCCAGCATCCCTTGCAGCCAGCCCGGCTGCCCAACCCGCGCCCGCAGACCAGCCAACCAGGCCCGCAGCGCCTGCCAAAGCTGCCGCGGCCGGCCAAAGCTCAGGAACAATAGCCCGGCGTAAAACGCCCAGGCCGCCAGGCTGCTGATCTCGCCAGTAGCCAGCACTGACCCCTGGAATCCGGCCCAAAATTCGGCTGAACGAATCGTGTATGCCGACAGGGGCCAGGCCAAGGCCGCCAGCGCGCCTCCAACCGGTGGAGACGCCATCCCAACCAGCATCGCCAGGCCGCTCAGGATCATTAACAGCGGTTGGACTGGCAATACCATCGCATTGGCCAGCGGGGAAAGCAGCGGCAAGCGCTGAAAATAGAACACCATGATGGGCAGCGTCGTAAGTAAGGCTGCCAGGGTGAACAAGAAAT
>JAYRWF010000508.1:0-5203 GCA_041918195.1 Anaerolineales bacterium | reverse complement strand
TATTTCCCCAAGCGCCGATCACGGTCAGCCCGCCGAGCAGCACCACCAGGCCGATAGCCAGCGAGCCCAGCAAGTCGATCATCGCCGGAAAGGAAGCCGCTACCCGAGCCGCTTTCAGCCCGGTATCGAGGTGGTTGCGATTGACCACGTTGCTAAAGCGTTCATAGTTGACCGATTGGCGTGAAAAGGCCTGCACGACCCGCACGCCGTTGATGTTTTCAGCCAGTACTGAGTTCACCCAGCTGATCGCCGAGCGCACTTTGCGGTAGTTTTCGCGCGCCTGTTTCCGGAAAATGGTTGTTAACCAGATCATCAGTGGTAGCACCGCAAAAGTCACCAGCGATAAGCGTACGTTCATTAGCAGCATTATGGCGATGATAAAGACCAGGGTGAAAAGGTCGCGTGCAATTGCCAGCAGCGCCCAAGTGAGAAACTCGCGCAGCACACTGACATCGTTAATCACCCGGGTAATCACCCGGCCGGCGCTGAAGCGGCTGTAAAAACCAAGCGAAAGCTCCTGCAAGTGGCGGAACAGGCGCTGGCGCAGGTCATAGATAATCGATTGGCCGACCCGCACCATGATATTAACCCGCAAGTAGATCGAGATCCACTGTACCCCGGCTGCCAACAGGTAGAGTAAGATGATATTGCGCAATGTGACCAGGCTGCCCCCAGCCATTCCCTGGTCCACCGCCTGGCCAACCAGGTAAGGCCCGAGCGAGGCTGCGGCTGAGTTGAAGATCATTAAGAGCAGCGCCAGCCAGACTCGCTTCTGGTACGGTTTAACATAATCCACCAGCCGGCGGGTGAGTTGGGGGTCAAACCCTTTGAGCAGGGCGTCTTCACTCGGTGGGGGATTAGTTGACATCAGCCGGCTCCGGGTGTGCGCTGATTTTCTGGCCGTCTTCCTGGCTTTTTAGCTGCAGTTCGTAAATCTGGCGGTAAAGTCCGCTGCGTTCGAGCAGTTCCTGGTGCGTGCCGCGTTCGATGATCCGGCCTTGATCCATTACGGCGATCAGGTCAGCTCGCCGGATGGTGGAGAGGCGATGGGCGATCACAAAGGTTGTCCGTCCTTCCATCAGCTCGTCCAGCGCTTGCTGGATCAGGCGTTCGGTTTCCGTATCGACGCTGGAAGTCGAGTCGTCCAGGATCAGGATACGCGGATCCAGCAGCAGCGCTCGGGCGATAGCGATTCGCTGACGCTGGCCGCCTGATAGGGTAATACCTTTCTCGCCAACTACGGTCTGATAGCCTTCTGGCAGGTCAAGGATGAAGTCGTGGGCCTGAGCAGCCCGAGCTGCAGCTTCGATCTGTTCCTGGGCAGCGCCAGGTTGTCCATAAGCGATGTTTTCGGCGATTGTCGCTGAGAAAAGCAGGGAGGTCTGCAGGACGATCCCAATTTGCTTGCGTAGGCTCTGCAGTTCGACCTGCCGAACATCAATCCCGTCCACCAACACGCTGCCGGCGCTGGGATCATAAAAGCGCGGGATCAGGTTGATTAATGAGCTTTTTCCCGAGCCAGTTGGTCCAATCAGAGCGATCAATTGGTTCGGCTTAACTGCCAGGTTGATCCCCTCCAGAGCTGGCTCGACCTGCTCGCGATATTTAAAATCGACGCTGCAAAATTCGACTCGCCCGGATAGGATAGGGAGTTGGATTGCGTCCGGGGGTGATTGGATCTCTGGCTGCAGGTCAAGGATTTCAGACGCGCGTTGGATCCCCGCAGCTGCCTCGCCAGCTGCGTTTACCAGCCAGGCCATTTGCTGGGCTGGCATTGCCAGTAAGAGCAAATATCCATTGAACGCCACCACCTCGCCAACTGTCATCTGACCACGCAGCACCAGATTGCCGCCAAACCACAGGATCAGGATTGTACCAAGGGTAACCAGGAGTTGGGTGGTCGGCATTACCTTGGCGAACTCGCTGTTGACGACGATGCGGGCTTTATAGAGCATCTTGTTGGCTTTGCTAAAGCGTTGGATTTCGTATGGCTCGCGGGCAAAGGCGCGCACCACCTGAGCGCCATTGATGTTTTCTTGGACGCGAGTCGACAAATCGCCCAGGGCGACGTCAACATCAAAGAAATAACCGCCGACGCGTTTGCCAAAGTTGGTGGTCACCAGCACCATTGGGATCATTGGCAACAGAGCGATCGCTGCTAGCAGCGGTTGCTGCATGAAAAGTAAGGTTACTACCCCGGTCAATAAAATCACCAGGCGCACAACTTCGGCCAGGCCAAAACCGGCAAACCGCTCAACTGCTCGCACATCTTCAATGCAGCGGCTGATTAGCTGGCCGGCCTGGGAATGATCATGATAGCTAAACGGCAGGTTTTGGATATGGTCGTACAGCTGGTTGCGCAGGTCATAACCTACATGGGCAGCGATCCATTCGCTTAGATAACGCTGACCAAAGATCAGACTGGCGCGAGCAATGCCTATGCCCAGGATAGCTGCGGCTGAAATAATCAGAAAGTTGGTTTCCCTACGTGCCAGGCCGATGTCAATTACCTGGCGGATGATCGTCGGCAACGCTAGCTCGGCTGCAGTGAGCAGCAGCAGGCAGGTTAGAGACAGCAGAGCAGCCGGGGCAAAGCGGCGCAGATAAGGCGCAATTTTGAGCAGCGATTTCATACGCTGGATCAAGTCTTTGGCTGGCTGGGCAGCTCAAACTGGATCTGACGCTGGTCAACTACCAACGCCGGCGGCAGCTCAACTTCCCCGTCCTGCACGCCCGGTTCTGGCGGGGGCGATTGGAAGAACAGCACTGCCTCCAGACTGCAGATACCGTCAGGGTCTTCGCCGCGCAAGTGCATGGTCAGTTCCATCCGGCGCGTCATGCTCTCGATAATCGAAGCTTTTGCGCGCGGATTACCGGCCGAATCACGGATCGTTAGCTCAGCACTGGGTCGCTTTTGGGTCGGATCTACCTCTAGATAGACGCGCACCCGCCGTCCATCTGACTTTGGTTCTGCGCGCAGATCGCGAATGCGCACCTCGTTTGGAGGAAGAGGGATTTCTTTGGGGTCTTGAAAAAAAATTTCCATAGCGATTAAGTATTATACCCAAACAAAAACCACCCGGGCGGGTGGTTTCGTTTGAGGTTAACAATAGAATTGTTACATTCCTGCCATGAAAGCCAGTCCAACCGTTCCAGGACCAGCGTGGGTACCCACCACCGGGCTGACTTCGGAAGCAATGGCTTCAACTGCGTTGAACTGTTTGCGGGCTTCTTCCAGCACCATCTTTGCATCTTCGGGGGCATTAGCGTGCAGGGTCGCCAGGCGCACCGGAGTCCGGCCGCCAATCCGTTCGCCGATTATTTCGATTACCCGGTTGAGCGACTTACTGCGGGTTCGCACCTTTTCGATGCCTTCGACCTTACCGCCGGTGACTTCCAGGATCGGTTTGATGTTCAAGGCCGTACCCAGGAAACGATTCGCCCCACCGATTCGCCCACCGCGGTGCAAGAATTCCAGTGTGTCGACCGCGAAAACGACTCCGACGTGCTCGCGAGCTTTCTCAGCCAATGCCTTGGCCTCTGCCAGGCTGGCGCCGTCTTCCAGGGCGCGCGCCGCGGCCAGCAGAGTAAAGCCCATCGCCATCGATGTCGTGCGCGAGTCCACAATTTCGATGGTTGCCCCCGGCAGCATCTCGCGCGCCTGGATGGCTGAGGCAATTGTCCCGGATAAAACCTCGGAGATTAAGATCGCCAGGACAGAATTGCCAGCTTCGACCTCGGCTTTGAAAATCTCGTGGAATATTTTGGGCGTCGCCTGTGATGAAGATGGCATTGCCTTGGCGGTTTTTAATCGAGTGTAGAATTCGCTGGGCTGAATATCAACTCCATCCAGGTAGGTCTTTTCGCCCCAGATTAAGAGTTGGGGCGCGACTTTGATTCCGTACTTTGCCACCAGCTCCTTTGGCAGGTAGGTGGTGCTATCGGTGACAAGGGTAACTTTTGACATCGGATCTCCTTAGAAAAGTATAAATTTGAATATAATTCCGGGTTGAACGCCAGGCAGTTACCAATAATAACCCATTTTCATAGATTTGGTTGCGCCGTAAGGAGAAGGAAAAAATCTCATTAATATACCTTGACCTTATCCGTCTTCCGGGCTAAAATGGCATGCTATGTTTGAGAATTTGACCGAACGCTTAAATGAAGTCTTCAAGGGGCTGCGACGGCGCGGCAAGCTGTCCGAATCGGACGTGGATGCCGCGATGCGAGAAGTCCGTCTGGCTTTATTGGAAGCCGATGTCAATTATACAGTGGTCAAGGATTTTGTTGGCCGGGTGCGCGAGCGCTCGATTGGTGCTGAGGTTTCCAAAGCCTTGAATCCAGGCCAGCAGGTGATAAAGATTGTAAATGAAGAGCTAATTACCACCCTGGGGCCAGCCGAACGTCTAAACCTGACCGGTCAGCGTCCCTACGTCATTATGCTGGTTGGTCTACAAGGCTCGGGCAAAACGACTCACGCGGGAAAGCTGGCTCGTTTTTTGCGCTCGCAGGGCGAGCGGGTAATGTTGGTTGCCTGCGATCCATACCGCCCGGCAGCTGTGCGCCAGCTTGAAACCTTGGGTGAGCGGCTTGGACTGCAGGTCTTTTTTGAGGCAGGTAAGCCGCCGCCAGAAGTTGCACTGCATGCTGTGGATAAGGCTCAAAAAGGCGGCTTTACAGTGGTGATTTTGGATACTGCTGGCCGTTCTCAACTGGATGAAGCCCTGATGGACGAGTTGCGGGCGATTAAGACGCGCGTCGAGCCGCGTGAAACCCTGCTGGTTGCCGATGCGATGGTTGGTCAGGAAGCGGTTAACATCGCAAAAGGCTTTCGGGATGTGATCCCGCTCAGCGGCCTGATCCTGACTAAGATGGATGGTGATGCTCGCGGCGGCGCGGCAATCTCGATCCGCTCGGTTACCGGGGTACCGATCAAGTTTTTGGGTACCGGCGAAGCCCTGGATGCACTGGAAGCCTACGACCCTGGACGGCTCTCGAGTCGTATCCTGGGAATGGGTGACCTGCTTGGTCTGATCGAGCGCGCTGAACAGGCTTATGACGAAAAGACAGCTCGCCAGCAGGCCGAGAAGCTGATGTCGGGTGAGTTTTCTTTGGAAGACTTTGCCAACCAGTTGCGCCAGGTGCGTAAGATGGGGCCCTTGGGCCAACTCCTGGAAATGATGCCAGGTGGGATGGGCCAGCT